>CACZPA010000102.1 GCA_902782895.1 uncultured Eubacteriales bacterium | reverse complement strand
TCCGTCGTAGTTCAGAGAACGGAGAGCCGCCATCATTTCGGTAATCGGCATTTCTCCCTCGCCGATCAGGCAGAAACGGGTCGGATTGTCCGGGTTGCCGGTGCGGATCGCGTCCTTAACATGAACATGGTGAATATAGGCACCAAGGTTTTCTACGGTTTTGTCCGGCGTCTCACCCGCGATAAAATACGGTGCGTACAGATCCCACAGCGCCGCGAGATCGTCGCAGGCATAGCTGTCGAGCAGCTCGCGAAGCTTGGCCGTATCACTGTAGAGACCGGTCGTTTCCATCAGAAGCGTGACTTTATTCGCACGGGCGGCAGGCAGGACCGTGTCCAGAATATTCCGGACGGATTCCTCTGTGCCGTGGATCGCACGCAGTCTGACATAAGGAATGTGCAGTCTGTGGGCGATGGTAATGCAGCGGTTTATTTCTTCAAGGTTGGACTCCAGAGCCTCCGGATCCGCGGGATCGCAGATCGTGTCCAGACAGGGCAGCTCCAGCTTGATCTCATAGAGCCGACGAAGCGTCGCGGAATAGGTATAGTCCTGAAACGCGCCGTCTTTGTCGGTAAAAAGCGGGTTGTGGATATTGTGGAGTTCGATGCCCTCAAAATGCAGCTCACGGGCAGTGGAACAGAGTTCTTCAAAGCTCAGGCCGTGCCATCCTTTGGTGGAAAATGAAAGCTTCATCCGTTACACCTCCCCGTAGACGATCTTGTTGACCGCGTTGATGTAGGCGCGGATACCGGCACCGATGATATCAGTCGAGATACCGTTGCCGGAATACAGCTTGCCGGCGGAACGCAGCCGGACAAGAGCGTTGCCGACGGCTTCTTTGCCTTCGGTAACGGACTGAATGCGGAAATCATCCATCTCAAACGTACGTCCGATAATCTGCTCGATCGCGAGGATCGCGGCATCGATCGGACCGTCGCCGATGGAAATGCCCCGCAGGACTTCGCCGCTTTTCTGCAGCGTGATCTGCGCGGAAGCGGGGAAGATATTGGCGGAATTGATGACATAATCAACGAGTGTATAGGTCGGAGGAACCTGCAGAGCCGTGCTGGCAACAATGGCCTCCAGATCCTTAGCACTGACCTTTTTGTTCACAACAACGCGGCGGAATTCTTCAATTACTTTGCTCATGTCGTCATCGGACAGATCGTATCCCAGACGGCTGACGGCCGCGGCCACGTCATTGGCATCCGCGTGCTCGTCCAGCTGGAAGATACCGTCGTCCTCCGGCAGCGCGGCGGCTTTTTCAGGGCGGCGTCCGCCGAGAATCCACGCGATCCGGGCAGTCAGTCTCTTCAGCTCGGTATAGTGCAGCGCGGAACGCAGATCGTTATCGTTCCCGCGGTTCTTCAGAATGTCGCCGAAAGTCTCCAGAGAAGTCAGTTCTTCGCTGACGGAGGTCTTCACGATGGAAAGATCCGGGCAGGAACCGTCCTTGACGGAAAGCACGGCAGAAGCGGTAGCAAGTCCGTTCCGGTTGGAGCAGCTTACACCGATCTGAACGGAATAAGCGGCAAGGCGCGCGGCACAGTCGGCCGCGAGCGCCGCGATCTCATCCGGCAGCAGACCGACAAGATCCGATACCGTTACGGAAGAAGCACCGGCCTTGCAGGCGGTTTCCAGCATGTCCAGCAGGAAATCCTTCTCCGCGCGGGTCGCATCCTCAGCGTAGAACTCGACTTCGAATCCTTCTGCCTTGGCTTTGCTGACAAGACCTGTAATATATTCACCCATTTTGGGAGATTTTACATGGCAGACATACTCCATCATACCGGCGGAGAGCGGAACCTCGACCCGAAGCACGGGATGAGCGGCCGCGGAAAGAGCGGAAACAGCGTTGCGGATTCCCTCTTCATTGAGTCCGGTCGCGACGGAGATGCGGCAGTCCTTCGCAAAAGCGCTGATCGTACGGACCAGCAGACTGTCTGTAACAGGATCGGATACGGCAGGTAGTTCGAGCGTATCGATGCCGGTGCGGATTAGTAGTCGCGCCGTCTCCAGCTTCTCACGGAAACTGCTGTATGCTTCCGTAATGCATAAAGTTCTGTCATCAATGCGCAGTGTCTTCATTACGAACTCCTCCTTTTAACGATTTGGCCGGTATCTGCCGACCGCCCGTTTTTACAACGGTTAGCAGATATTCTATCATTGCCGGGAAAGATTGTCAAGAAGGATGTAAGAATATGCGTTGGTTTAGTATATCAGTGGCCAAGCGCCAAAAGACGTTGATAGAGTTGATAAAGCGAATCCTGATATACCCGGAAATAAGGATCACATTCAGGTTAAGGATGGGACGGCACTTAACTATGATGGAACTATCAGTCATGAGGGTAAAGGGGTTTCCAGAATTTCCAAAGCATCTCGTAAATGAATATTAGGAAATAATTGGCGGTTACCTCAATAGTAGTTTCTTTTATAGCATATAGTGCGGATGTTGACAGAAAGAATGCTTCGGTGTAAGATAGGAATATTGAATAGAAAGGTCGGCAGATTATGAACCAATTAATGAGAGAATCTCCAATACATGGAGAAAAATGGATAAGCATTCATGATATGCACATCTCTCAAATAGTATGTCGGGAGAATTCTGTGGTTTTTTGTTTTAATGAAGGATTTGATTTAATTGAAGAAGGTAAACTATTAAGAACAGGCAGTGCAAGTATTGAACTCATAGGATGCAATCCCCAAGATATTTCCTGTAAAATAATCAAAAGAAAACCTTCAAATAAAGGAGAGAAGATTTGTGGGAAGCCGATCTCTCTTGAAAAAATAAATAAGATGCTTACAAAGAAAAAACAGTATATTGAAATGTTTCTGGAATTATATAATACTAATTGCATGTATTGGAGAGGAGAACTGCTACCATATACAAGAAAAGATCGTTTTATGCCGTATGTGACTATTGAAACTATGGATTTCTACCCCATGGTATACAGATGGGAATGATTTGGAGCTTTCGATTATTGATTTCCACAATGATTGTCTTTGTGCAAAAGGAACATTATTTTGAAGCGCAGTAGATTATATGTATGGATTGTTCTTCTTGTTATAGTATCTGTATAAAACAATAGAGTCTCTTTCCCCCAAAAAACATTAAGAAATCCCTTGACAATCGATTCTGGAAGTGCTATATTATTATCTAAGTTCCGTAAAAGCGATGACGAAGACGGTCAGGAGGCCGGGTTTTCAGAGAGTCGGCGGTTGGTGCGAGCCGGCAGCGAAGCTTCCATGTGACCAATCCCTTCCGAGCCGGAGGGCTGAAAGCGTGACAGCGAGTAAGCGTTCCCGTGATTGCTGCGTAAAGGCATAGGGGTTAGAGGATCCCAAGAGGAGGCAGCGAACTGGCTGCAAGCTGAGTGGTACCGCGGATGTAAGATTACACCCGTCTCAAGCGCAAACTTGAGACGGGTTTTTTGTGCGATAAGCCTGAGGAACGTCCCTGTCGATAAGAAAACGACGCATGCTTGCATGCAGGCGGTTTCTTATCGACAGGGACACTCCCGGGCCAACGGTGCAACGAGCGGTTTGCCGCTCGTTGCCCGGTAACCCGGGAGGAGCGGCAGTGCCGCTCGTTCCTCGGCAACCTCGATAGGAGCGGCGACGCCGCTTCCCGCATACAGACCCGTTTCAACAAACCACAGGAGGAGATCGACATGGCGGCAGTATCAGATGTAAACACCTTGCAGACGATGGCAAGGCGTATCCGTGAGATGCGCGAGATCAGCGGAATTTCCCAGGAGGAGATGGCGCGCAAGACGGAAGTTACGCTGGAAGAGTATCAGAAGTACGAAGCCGGTGAACTGGACTTCCCGTTTACATTTATTCATAAATGCTCGCTTGCTTTCGGCATCGGCATGACAGACCTGCTGGAAGGCGAGAGCGCGAGGCTTTCTTCCTATACGGTAACCCGTAAGGGAGAGGGCGTGCAGACAGCCCGTGAGGACGGCATCGAGATCAACAATCTGGCGCCGATGTTCCGCAACAAGATGGCGGAGCCGTACTATGTACACTATACATATGAGGCGTCCCTGCAGAACAAGCCGATCCATCTGACAAAACACTCCGGACAGGAGTTTGACTATGTCATGAGCGGCAAGATGAAGGTGCAGGTCGGAGACAATGTCGAGATCCTCGAAGAGGGCGACAGCATCTTCTATAACAGCTCCACGCCGCATGGAATGATCGCCGTAGACGGCGCCGATGTGTTTTTCCTCGCGATTATCCTTCCCGGTGAGGACGTTGAGGAAGAAGAGATCAGGGACACGATCATTTCCGCCAGATCCGCGCCGAATAACAGTGTTGCCGCCAAGTTCATCGACACGGTGGAGGACGAGAAGGGCTCGCTGCAGAGCATTTCCTTTAAGAATGAGGAGAAGTTCAACTTCGCGTTTGATATCGTGGACGCGATCGCGGCTAAGGAGCCGGACAGACTGGCGATGGTCCATCTGGACAAGCACAAGAAGGAGCGCCGTTTTACCTTCAACGATATGAAGCGCGGATCCAACCAGGCCGCGAATTACTTCAAGTCCCTTGGCATCGGCAAGGGCGACAGAGTCATGCTGGTGCTGAAGCGGCATTATCAGTTCTGGTTCGCGATTCTGGCGCTGCATAAGCTTGGCGCGATCGCTATTCCCGCGACCAATCTGCTGCAGGAGCATGATTTTGAGTACCGTTTCAACGCGGCCGGCGTCAGCGCGATCGTCTGCACAGCGGACGGAGATACCGCGCATCAGGCGGATCTGGCGGCGGAGAAGAGCCCCACGCTCAGGACCAAGATCATCGTCAACGGCTACCGTGAAGGATGGCATGAATTCGACGACGAGTGCGAGATGTTCAGCACGCATTTCTACCGCACGGACGATACGCCCTGCGGCAGCGCTCCGATGCTGATGTTCTTCACCTCCGGAACGACCGGTTATCCGAAGATCGCGGAGCATAACTATAAGTACGCGCTTGGCCACTATATCACGGCGAAATACTGGCACGGCGTCGACGAAAACGGTCTGCATTTCACGATTTCCGAGACCGGCTGGGGCAAGGCGCTCTGGGGCAAGCTCTATGGACAGTGGATGTGCGAAGGCGCTGTCTTCACCTATGATTTCGACAAATTCGACGCGGGCGACATCCTGCCGCTTTTCGCGCAGTACAATATCACGACCTTCTGCGCGCCTCCGACCATGCTGCGCATGATGATCAAACAGGATATCTCCAAGTATGATCTGTCCTCGATCAAGCGTATGACAACGGCTGGCGAGGCCTTGAATCCGGAGGTCTACCGCCAGTTCGAAAAGGCAACGGGCTTGCAGATCATGGAAGGTTTTGGCCAGACAGAGCTGACGCTCGTCATCGCGAACCTGATCGGCAACACGCATAAGATCGGTTCGATGGGACGTCCGACACCGCTGTATGACGTGGATCTGCTCGATGCGGACGGCAATTCCGTCCCTGTCGGTGAGGTCGGCGAGATCGTAGTCAGGACATCGGAGAAGGTGCCCTGCGGACTTTTCAACGGCTATTACAGGGACGCGGAGAAGACCGCGGAAGCCTGGCACGACGGTTATTATCATACCGGTGATACGGCATGGCGTGATGAGGACGGATTCTACTGGTATGTCGGACGCGTGGATGACGTGATCAAGTCCTCCGGCTACCGGATCGGACCTTTCGAGATCGAGAGCGTCATCATGGAGCTGCCGTATGTTCTGGAATGCGGTGTCAGCGCGGCGCCGGATCCGATCCGTGGTCAGGTCGTAAAGGCGAGCATCGTCCTTGTAAAGGGCAAGGAAGGGACGGAGGAACTGAAGAAAGAGATTCAGAATTATGTAAAGAAGCATACGGCTCCGTATAAATATCCCAGAATCGTTGTATTCCGCAAGGATCTTCCAAAGACGATCAGCGGCAAGATTCAGCGGAATCTGCTGTAAGAGCGGACTGTATAAATACAAGATCGGCAAACAAAAAGCTGTTGACAAACCATATCGGTTGTGATAGAATTCCGTTATTATCGGTTAAAAGCGTTGACGAAGAGGATACGCGAGATTGCTGCTTTCAGAGAGACAGCGGTTGGTGCGAGGTGTCAGAGCATTCGCGTATCGTAGCTTCCGAGCCGGGAGGAAGAAAGCCGGACAGCTTCCGCAGGATTCCCCTTTTCAGGAGAGGCCGGACTGCAGGCAAGTAGAGCTTCCCCGTATGCCGCGTAAAGGCGCAGGGATACACAGGTCCCTAGAGTGGCGGTTTTCCGCAATTTGAGTGGTACCGCGGGTGATTGTTGATTCAGCACTCGTCTCAAAGTAAACAGCTTTGGGCGAGTGCTTTTTATTACCGCCCGCTGGAGGAGAACACGATGCAGCAGATTACAGGACTTGATTACAAGATCATGGAGATGGCCCGCCGTATCAAGGAACTGCGGGAGATCGAGAACCTGACGCCCGCCGAGATGGCGGTCAAGACAGGCGTTTCCGAGGAGGAATACATCGCCTGTGAGAACGGAGAGCGGGATCTTAACTTTGCGTTCATCTACAGGTGCGCGCTGGCCTTTAATGTTGATGTAACCGACATTATCGAAGGTAAGAGCCCGAACCTGCAGTCCTATACCGTAACACGCAGCGGTAAGGGACAGAGGATCGAGCAGGCGCACGGCATGGTCTACTATAACCTGGCCGCTTCCTTCCAGAACAGGATCGCGGAGCCGCTTTTCGTACACAGTATTTATAATGAAGAAGCGCAGCATAAGGATATAGAGCTGACGACGCATTCCGGACAGGAATTCGATCTGGTGCTTTCCGGCAGCCTGATGGTGCAGGTAGGCGAGCATAAGGAAGTGCTTGGCCCCGGAGACAGCATCTATTACGACAGCGGCACGCCGCACGGCATGATCGCTGTAGACGGCAAGGACTGCGTTTTCTACGCGATTGTCCTCAATCCGACCGGAGAGCCGATTCCGGAGCTCACAAGCGCGGAGCTGATCAAGGATCTGCCGACTGTCAAGCACGATACCAAGGAACGTGTTTACAGGAAATATATCGACAGAGTCGATGATGAGAACGGGACACCGATCTCGCTCACGTTCAAGAATACAGAGCATTTCAACTTCGCGTTCGACATTATGGACGCCATCGCGGAGAAAGAACCCGACAAGCTTGCCATGCTGCATATTTCGCAGGACAAGACCGAGAGAAGGTTCACCTTCCGCGACATCAAGAGAGCGTCCAACCAGTGCGCGAATTATTTCAAGTCGCTGGGCATCAAAAAAGGCGACCGTGTCATGCTGGTCCTGAAGCGGCATTACCAGTTCTGGTTCGCGATGCTCGCGCTGAATAAGCTCGGAGCGATCGCGATTCCGGCGGTCAATCAGCTGCTGCAGCACGACTTCGAATACCGTTTTGAGAAGGCCGGTATCAGCGCCATCATCTGTACAGCGGACGGCGATACCGCGCACCAGGCGGAGCTCGCGGCGGCAGGCAGCGACACTCTGAAGACAAAGATTATTGTGAACGGTACCCGCGAGGGCTGGAGATCCTTTGACGAGGAGTACACACTGTACAGCTCCCATTACAACCGGACGGAGGACGCTCCGGGCGGAGACGATCCGCTGCTGATGTATTTCACATCCGGTACGAGCGGATATCCCAAGATCGCGCTGCATAACCACAAATATCCGCTGGGGCATTTCCACACGGCAAAGTATTGGCATGACGTCGATCCGGACGGCCTGCATCTGACAATTTCCGACACCGGCTGGGCCAAGGCGATGTGGGGCAAGATGTACGGACAGTGGATGTGCGAAGGAGCGCTTTTCGTCTATGATTTCGACCGCTTTGACGCGGCCGAGATCCTGCCGATGTTCGCGAAATACCAAATCACGACTTTCTGCGCACCGCCAACGATCCTGCGTATGATGGTCAAGCAGGACATTTCCAAATACGATTTATCTTCCGTAAAGCATATGACGACAGCCGGAGAAGCGCTCAATCCGGAGGTATACCGTCAGTTTGAGAAAGCGACGGGTCTGCACATCATGGAGGGCTTCGGTCAGAGTGAAAGCACGATGATCATCGGTAACATGAGAGGCGCGCCGCATAAGATCGGATCCATGGGCAAACCGGCTCCGATCTATGATGTAGAGCTGGTCGATCCGGACGGCAATCCTGTCCCTGTCGGTGAGACCGGAGAGATCGTTATCAATCTCAAGAACGGCCGTCCGTACGGACTCGCGGTTGAATATTACCGCGATCCGGAGAAAACCGCCGAGACCTGGCGTGACGGTTACTATCATACCGGAGATACGGCGTGGAAGGACGAGGACGGTTTCTACTGGTACGTCGGCCGTGTGGATGACGTTATCAAGTCCTCCGGATACCGCATCGGACCGTTCGAGATCGAGAGCGTGATCATGGAGCTGCCTTATGTGCTGGAGTGCGGCGTCAGCGCGGCGCCGGATCCGATCCGCGGGCAGGTCGTCAAGGCAAGTATCGTACTGATTCCGGGTACGGTCGGTACAGAAGAGATGAAAAAAGAGATTCAGGACTATGTCAAGACACATACCGCACCGTATAAATACCCGAGAATCGTGGTTTTCCGCGACGAGCTTCCCAAGACGACGAGCGGCAAGATCATGCGCAACATGCTGTGAGGGTGAGCATGGACTATAAAAGAATCACACTGCTGTGTGGACATTACGGAAGCGGGAAGACGAATATCGCTGTGAATATGGCGATGGATCTGAAGAAACAGTATGACAATACGGTAATCGCGGATCTGGACATCGTCAATCCTTACTTCCGGACCAAAGACAGCAAGGACGTACTGGAGCAGGCCGGCATCCGGCTGGTCGCATCCCAGTACGCGGGAACCAACCTGGATATACCGGCCATGCCGCAGGAGATGTATTCCCTGACGGATGACAGATCGATCAAGGCGATCCTCGATATCGGGGGCGATGACCGCGGCGCGCTGGCGCTCGGACGTCTTGCCCCGTCGATCCGCAAGGAAGGCGACTATGAGATGCTGATGGTGATCAACCGCTACCGGCCGCTCACGAGGGACGCCGCTTCGACAATCGAGGTCATGCGCGAGATCGAGTACGCAGGGGGAATCCCGTTTACAGGACTGATTAATAATTCCAACCTGGGAGACGAGACAACAGCGCAGGTTGTTCTCGACTCTGTAGATTATGCGGAGGAAGTGGCCAGAGCTTCCGGACTGCCGCTTGTGTGCACGACGGTTGAGAAATCGTTGTACGAAGAGCTGTCCGATAAGCTGGAGAGGCTGTTTCCGTTGACATTACAGCCAAAAATCAGATAAGGGGGAGAGATCATGGCTAAACTGACGTTCAAGACAGACAACTGCAAGGGCTGCGGCCTCTGTGTTGACGTATGTCCGAAGCATGTGCTGCGGCTTGCGGAAGACAGAATCAACAAGAAGGGACATCATCCGGTCGAGGCGGTAAACGAGAAAGACTGTATCGCCTGTGCTTTCTGCGCGACCATGTGTCCGGACTGCATTATCAGGATCGAGAAGGAGGATAAGTAAATGGCAGACAAGGTACTGATGAAAGGCAACGAAGCGATTGCCGAAGCCGCGATCACGGCGGGTTGCCGTTTCTATTTCGGATATCCGATCACACCGCAGACAGAGATTGCCGCTTATATGGCGAAGAGAATGCCTAAGATCGGAGGAACTTTCCTGCAGGCAGAGAGCGAAATCGCTGCGATCAACATGGTCTACGGCGTAGCTTCCGCAGGTAAGAGAGTCATGACGTCTTCTTCCAGCCCCGGCATCTCGCTGAAGGGGGAAGGGATCTCCTATATGGCCGGTTCGGACCTTCCGGGTCTGATTGTAAACGTACAGCGCGGCGGCCCGGGACTTGGCGGCATCCAGCCCTCCCAGTCTGATTATTTCCAGGCGACGCGCGGCGGTGGACACGGCGACTATCATCTGATCGTTCTGGCTCCGGCTTCCGTACAGGAGATGGCGGATCTGACGATCAAGGGATTTGAGCTTGCCGACAAATACCGCATGATGGCCATGATTCTGGCGGACGGTACGATGGGACAGATGATGGAGCCTGTTTCTCTGGATTTCGACATCAAGCCCGAGCCGGAGAAGCCATGGGCGACAACCGGTACGCAGATGAAGCGTCCTCACAATATCATCAACTCTCTGTCGCTGGTTCCGGAGGAACTGGAAGAGCAGAACTTTAAGCGCTATGAGAAATACGCGGAGATCGCGAAGAACGAGACCATGTATGAAGAATACATGATGGACGACGCGGAGATCGCGATCGCGGCATTCGGTATCGCGGCCCGTGTATCCAAGAACGCTGTTAACGAAGCCCGCAAGAAGGGCATCAAGGCCGGCCTGATCCGTCCGATCACGCTGTGGCCGTTCCCGAAGGAACCCTTCATGAAGGCTGCGGATCATGTTAAACAGTTTATTTCCGTGGAGCTTTCCATGGGTCAGATGATCGAAGATGTGGAACTGGCGGAGCAGTGCCGCAGGCCTGTAACGCTGTGCAACCGCGCGGGTGGAATGATTCCTTCGCCGGAGATGGTCCTCGCCGCGATCGAGGAAGCCGCAAAGAACGGAGGTGCTTTATAATGATAGTATTTGAGAGACCCCATGCACTGATCGATGTGCCGCTGCATTACTGCCCCGGCTGCACGCACGGCATTGTACACCGTCTGGTTGCCGAAGTTATCGACGAGCTTGGCATCGAGGGCAATACGATCGGTATCGCCCCTGTAGGATGCTCCGTCATGGCTTATAACTATTTCAACTGCGATATGATCGAAGCGGCGCACGGACGTGCTCCCGCGGTCGCGACCGGTGTTAAGAGAGCGGATCCGTCCAAGTTCGTTTTCACCTATCAGGGGGACGGAGACCTGGCTTCCATCGGTATGGCGGAGACCGTTCACGCGGCAGCCCGCAACGAGAATATCTCCATCGTTTTCATCAATAACGCGATTTACGGCATGACGGGCGGACAGATGGCGCCGACATCCCTTCCGGGACAGATCACGCAGACGTCTCCATACGGCCGTGATCCGAAGCTCTGCGGTTATCCGATCAAGGTCTGCGAGATGCTCTCTCAGGTCGACGGAGCGGAGTACCTGGAGCGCGTAGCGGTCAACAACGTGAAAAACATCCGCAACGCGAAGAAGGCCATCAAGAAGGCTTTCCAGAATCAGCTGGACGGCAAGGGCTTCTCGCTGGTCGAGGTCATTTCCAGCTGCCCGACCAACTGGGGCCTGACACCGCAGAACGCACTGAAATGGATCGACGAGAAGATGATCCCGTATTATCCTCTGGGAGTATACAAGGACAGAAGTGCAGAGGAGGCGGCAAAATGAGTACAACACAGTTTCTTTTCGCGGGATTCGGCGGACAGGGCATCCTTTTCGCCGGCAAATTCACAGCCTATAAGGGCCTGATCGACAACAAGCACGTCAGCTGGCTGCCGTCCTATGGCCCGGAGATGCGCGGAGGTACCGCTAACTGCAGCGTTATCGTCAGCGATGATCCGGTCGGTTCTCCGATCGTTACGCATCCGGACGTTCTGGTCGCGATGAATCTGCCTTCGCTCGACCGCTATGAGGACGCGGTCGTTCCGGGCGGGACCATCTTTGTCGATTCCACTCTGATCGAGCGGAAGGTCAAAAGAACGGACGTTACGGTCAAGTACATTCCGGCGACACAGCTTGCCAGTGAAAACGGCCTGACCACGCTTGCGAACATGATTATCATGGGAAGCATCCTGCAGGCAACAGGCGGATATAATGAAGAATCCGTCAACGCCGCGCTTGCAAAGGTCGTTTCGGCACGGCATCAGGACCTGCTGGAATTCAACAAAAAAGCGCTGGATATCGGCGCGAAGTATTGATTTTCAGACAGAATTAAGTAACGGAAAGGGAGGAGCACTATGGAGATCAAGATTACAAGGAATCAGAATCCGGCCGCTAAGCCGGATCCGAGCACGCTGGGATTCGGAAGGATTTTTACGGATCATATGTTCATGATGGACTTTGATCCGGACAAGGGTTGGTATGATGCGCGTATCATCCCGTTCGGAAACCTTTCTCTGCATCCGGCTTCCACGGTTCTGCATTACGGATCGGAGATTTTTGAAGGACTGAAGGCTTATCGCCGCGCGGACGGCGGCGTGCAGATGTTCCGTCCGATCGAGAATATCCGCCGTCTGAACAATTCAGCCGAAAGACTGTGCCTGCCGCAGATCCCGGAGGATCAGCTGATGGAGATCCTGGATACTTTCATTTCGATGGAAAAAGACTGGACACCGTACGCGGAAGGAACTTCTCTGTATATCCGTCCCTTTATGTACGGAAACGATGAGAACCTCGGCGTGCATACAATCCGTCACGCGACTTTCGTCATCATCTGCTCTCCGGTCGGCAGCTACTACAAAGAAGGCCTCAACCCGGTCGGCATCATGATCGAGGATAAGGATGTCCGCGCGGTACGCGGCGGCACCGGTTACGCGAAATGCGGCGGCAACTACGCAGCCAGCATCCGCGCCGGCATGTACGCAGAGCGCAAGGGCTATTCCCAGGTTCTGTGGCTGGATGGCGTGCATCGCAAGTATATCGAGGAAGTCGGCGCGATGAACGTTATGTTCAAGATCGACGGCGAGATCGTCACTCCGGAGCTGACAGGCTCGATCCTTCCGGGTATCACCCGCAAGTCCTGCATCGAACTCCTTAAGGATGAGGGATACAAGGTCAGCGAGCGTCTGCTGAGCGTAGACGAGCTCGGAGAGGCTCTGCAGGCCGGCAAGCTCGAGGAAGCATGGGGCTGCGGAACGGCGGCTGTTGTTTCTCCGATCGGTGAACTGCAGTATAAGGATACCAAGTATACGATCAATAACTACGAGATCGGTCCGGTAACACAGCATCTGTATGATACCCTGACCGGTATTCAGTGGGGACGGATCGCGGATACACGCGGCTGGATCCATCCGGTCAAATAAGAAACAGAAGATCAGTCAATACCGGGAAGAGCGCAAAAGCTTCTCCCGGTATTTTGCAAAAGGGAGGTCACAAAATGCTGACAGAATGGGAAGCGATTCAGACAAGAATATCCTGCCGTTCGTATCAGGACAGGCTCATTGAGCCGGAGGTCCTCGGCGAGATCAAGAGCTGCATAGACGCACTGAACGCGGAGTCGGGACTGCATTTTCAGCTGCTTACAGCTGGAGAAAAGGGACAGTCCATCATCAAAATGTCTCCGGCGATGTTCAGCGGACCGATCTACACGTTCGCGGCACTGGTCGGTGGAGAGGATCCGGTATCTTCGGAAAAGGTCGGATATTACGGGCAGAAACTGGTATTGTACGCGACGCGGCTTGGCCTGGGCACCTGCTGGGTCGCGGGGACTTATGACAAGAATTCCATTACGGTGGACGTTCCGGAAGGCGAGAAGGTCTGGGATGTGATCCCGATGGGATACGCGACGGATAAGGTCCCGCTGAAGCAGAAGATGATCCGGGCCGCGATCCGTAAGTCGGACCGGAAGCCGGAACAGTTTCTGGAATCCGATATGGGGTACGCGGATACGCCGGAATGGATCCGCAAAGGGATCGAAGCGATCCTGAAAGGACCTTCCGCAGTCAATCAGCAGCCGGTCAATATCGTTTATAAGGACGGCAAGGCATACGCAAAGATCTGGAAGGATGGCCGAGGATTGCAGTATAACGATCTCGGCATCGCCAAGCGTCAGTTTGAGGTAGGCGCCGCCGAAGCAGGCATGACGGGACATTTCCTGCCCGGTGACGAAGCGGAGTTTATACCGGAATAAAAGGTTGTGGAGAGATACGGAACATGAGTGACGAGTCAAGCTGGGTCATGAAAGCGCTGTCCGATGACGATCCGAACTGTATCCGGACCGTTGAGGCACTGGAAGAGTATATCGAGCGGATCGGTTTTATACCCTTGTTTCGCTGCGCGATTCCGGGCTTTTCCGTCGAGGAACACACAGCGGCCTCCGGCTGGTGGTCGGACGATCCCACGCGGGATCCCTGGATCTGGCGGCAGATTCTTGCAGAACGGGGCAATGTTGCCTATGGCAAATTCTTCGAGAAAAAAGCCGGCTTTATCTCCAGAGCCTGGCTGCCGGACTTCGTGAATCTCCGCAGGGACGGATATGATTATGACGCCCGATGGGAGGATGAGCTCGCAAGCTACCGCAGCAAAAAGATCATGGACCTTTTCGCGGAAGAGCAGGCGGATCGGGAACTTTTCTCGTATGAGATCCGGCAGCTCGCCGGTTTCGGCAAGAACGGCGAGAAGAATTTCGAAGGCGAGATCACAAATCTGCAGATGCAGACCTATCTTTGCGTCCGCGATTTCCGTCGGAAGCGCAACAAACGCGGCGAGGAATACGGCTGGGGCACGGCCGTCTACTGCAAGCCCGAGCACATCTGGGGATATGATTACGTTACAAGCAGATATCGCACTGCGCCGGAAGAGTCGGCGAGAAGGATTCTGTGCAGGGTGAAAGAATGCTATCCGGAAGCGAAGGATAAAGATATCCACAAAGTTCTTGGGATTGTAAAGAGGATACAATAAGAAATACAGGCCTGGTGAGCGCACACATTATATAAATCTGCAAAAAAACTTGGACAAGGCCGCAGGGGGGACTTTCAGGGGAGAGGCTGATCGATAAGGCGGCATACGTGTTGGTTCGTTCGGCAGTCCGTCCGGCAGTCCATCTGGCAGATCTCCCGGCAGACCACTCCGCAGACCGCCCGGCAGTGTATTTTAGGTTTTTCGCGATTTATACTGCCGCTTGAAAACTGTCCCGGCGGTGTATTTTTGAAAAATCGCGGTTTACACTGCCGCTGGCGCCATCTGTCGAGATTGACCGGCAGTATTTTTTTAAAAAATCCCGATTTGCACTGCCGTTTTCTGCTGCCGCATAACAAACCCGGCGGTGTATTTTTGGAAAAAAAAGAATTACACTGCCGTGAGTTGAGTCTACATTAATAGACCGGCAGTGTAATTTTGATAAATCGCGAAATATACCGCCGCTTCTCGGATTATCGTCCCTAATCTCGGCACCAGACAGAAAAACAGACAGTTTTGCTGGCATTTTTGCTGGCTGAAATCATCGCAGCAGAAAAGAAGGACGGATCAACGCATCTCCAAAAGAAAAAAGTGCTGCGGAAAATGATTTCTCATATTCTGCAGCACTTTCAAATCTGTGCAGGCGGTTTATTTTACCGCGTAGAACATGTCAGCCATGGTATCCGTGGCATCTACATCAATACTTGCAAATGTCACACATGCGACATAGTTGCCATTCTTTACTACAATAAGCATTTCGTAGAAGGAGCGGCCGGAGACTTCGCCGGTGAGCCGGATTACAGGATGCTCAGAACCTGCGAATTCACGAGAATCCTTCTCTGTAGTTATGTTCTGCAATCCCTGGCTTTCAAGAGAAGCGGGCAGACGAGGCAGAGCCACATCGACATAACCGGATTCATCCAGCAGAGCACCGTAGATATCGCCCAGATCCTCAAAGACAATATTGATATTCAGAAGGCCGCCGGAAGCCTGAGCCAACATATCGAAAACCGTGGTCTTCTTTGCAAGCAGTTCTTTTACATTCTCAACTGTCATCTGATCTACAGTGATTCCGCTCATGCTTGCCAATTCTTCAACGGAACTGAAAGTCCATTCATCACCGGGCTTTACGCCGATACCGAAGTAAGCGTTTTCGTAGCAGCCGTCAACAACGGTTCCAAGCGCGAAATCATCAGCAGCTGCAGTGCTTTCCTGTGCGGGAGCAGAAGACTCGGCAGGCGCAGAGGATTCAGCAGGCGCGGAAGACTCGGCTTTAGAAGATTCGGTCTTGGAAGATTCAGCCTTAGAGGATTCTTCTTTGGAAGATTCAGCCTTGGAAGACTCAGCCTTGGAAGATTCAGCCTTGGAGGATTCTTCCTTAGAAGACTCAGCCTTAGAAGACTCAGCCGGGGTGGAGGACTCTTCCTTAGAGGACTCAGCAGGAGCGGAGGACTCTTCTTTGGAAGACTCGGCCTTGGAAGATTCAGCTTTGGAAGACTCTTCTGGAACAGACGATTCTTCCGGCGCAGAGGACTCCTCTTTGCTGGCCTCGGCAGCCTTGGATATTTCTGTTATGGAAGACTTGCTGACTTCCGCGGCAGAGCTTTCTCCGGCGGGTGCAACCGTAATACAGGAGGAAAGCAGCAGGGACAGAATCAGCAGGAAGGGCAGTAGTATTCTTTTCATTTCAAGGTACCTCATGATAAAGATGATTCAGATGTAAGGACAATCAGTCGGACTTATTCGAACAGAGTATTGTTCGCGAACTGCGGCTCGCAGGTGACGTTAACGCCCATCCGGCGCAGGAGCTGTTCCTCAGAGGATGTCAGCATGCAGGTGGAATGCGCCTGACAGCCGGACAGCTTGCCGATCTGATCCAGAGCGAGCTTTGCGATTTTGTCGTTAGCGGCACAGACACAGAGCGCGTTAAGGGTTTCCTCCGCGTTGAGCTCTCCGGAACGGTCATGCAGGATATTGGTCTTCAGATTGCTCATGGGCTCCAGTACATACGGAGCCAGCATATGGACGCTGTCATCGATGCCGGCAAGCGCCTTGAGCGCGTTCAGAAGGCAGGCAGAGACCGCGGACATAATGCGCTGCGGAGAATGGCGGCCTGTGATCACGCGTCCGTCATCCAGCTGCAGGGAAACAACCTGGCAGAATTCCGTAGAGTTGCCCTCATTCATCAGCTTCTCCTGACGCTCCAGAGCGGGGCGGACAACGGCACGGTCATAAACCGTCAGATTCAGCTCATCCATCAGGAGCTTCTCCTTGGAAACGGTATCTTCCTCCGCAAGACCGCGCTTGTAATCGCAGGCTTCTTTATAATAGCGGCGGATGATCTCCTGACAGGAAGCCTCGCGGACCACTTCATCGTCGATAATACCGAAAGCGATTCGGTTGACGCCCATATCGGTCGGTGACTTGTAGAAGGACTCTTCACCGGTAATGCGCTCGATAATGCGGCGCAGGACGGGGAAAGTCTCCAGATCGCGGTTATAGTTGACGGCGATTTTGCCGTATGCTTCATAATGGAAGGAGTCCAGACGGTTAACGTCCTTAAGATCCGCTGTCGCGGCCTCATAGGCGATATTGACCGGATGATTGAGCGGCAGATTCCAGACCGGGAAAGTCTCGAATTTGGAATATCCGGCTTTGACATTACGGACCTGCTCGTGATAGAGCTGGCTCAGGCAGGTAGCAAGCTTGCCGCTGCCGGGACCGGGAGCCGTTACGACAACGATCGGACGGGTCGTCTCGATATAGGGATTGGCACCGTAGCCATTCTCGCTGACGATCAGGTCGACGTTGGTCGGATAACCGGGGGTAGCACGATGCGCATAGCAGCGGATCCCGCGGCGCTCGAGCTGTGTCATGAACTGCTGCACGGCAGGCTGCTCTTCATAACGGGTAACTACAACGCTTGAGACGAGCAGGCCATAGCTTGTCAGAATGTCCATCATACGGAAAACCTCGTCGCCGTAGGTGATACCGTAATCACCGCGGCGTCTGTTGCGCTCGATATCCTGCGCGTAAACACAGATGATGATCTCAGCACTGTCCTTGAGCTTCTGCAGAAGACGCAGCTTGCAGTTCTCGTCATAGCCGGGAAGCACACGCTTGGCGTGTGTATCGTTCATCAGCTTGCCGCCGAACTCCAGATACAGTTTACTGAAACTGTTGACGCGTTCCAGAATGAAACGGGACTGTTCGGCAAGATATTTCTCCGAGTCAAAACCGATTTTACTCATAATCCCTCCTAAATATGATATATCAGAGCAGGACTTACGAAAAAAGCCAAGGTTCTTGCGAACCCTGGCTTGCACGGAGAAGAAGGGATTTGAACCCTTGCGCCGCTATTAACGGCCTACTCCCTTTCCAGGGGAGCCCCTTCGGCCACTTGGGTACTTCTCCAAAACGGCTTACGCAAAAACAGATATGAAGTTGAAGAACGGAAAGGGTGGGATTTGAACCCACGAAACCATAACGGTTTACTGGATTTCGAGGCCAGCTCCTTCGACCACTCGGACACCTCTCCTCATAATGTCAGTCGCTGACACGAACAGTATTATACTATGGCCCCCCTGTTTCTGTCAAGACTTTTTTGAGGAAAAGATTGCGGACTCCATTTCCGTATGCTATAATGATTATAGCTTGTGTTGTACTTTAGAGGTTTTCATTTTAATAAGGAGGCAATAGACATGTTATTTGGTATTTGCGGAAAGATCGATCTGATGGCAGATGCTAAAGCAGTAGGTTTTGATTATCTGGAGATGGCGGTTTCTACGCTTGCCGCGCTGAATGAGGATGAATTCGTAGAAGTGCAGAAGACGGCGCGTGAAGTCGGGCTGCCGACGCCTGTCTGTAACGGATTGATCCCCGGTACGATTCCGCTGATCGGCGACGAGCGGGATCCGGAGAAGCTGGAAAAATACCTGCGCCACGCGTTCGGCCGTCTGAATAAGCTCGGTGTGCAGATCGCGGTATTCGGCAGCGGCGCTGCCCGTAAGTGTCCGGAAGGCGTCAGCTATACCGAAGCCTGGAGACAGCTGGTGGAATCTACGAAGATTATCGGCCGGATTGCGCAGGAATACGGGATCACGATCGTGATCGAGCCCTTGCAGCGCCGTGAGTGCAATATGATCAATTCGATGGCGGAGGGCGCCAGCCTGCAGGCGGATGTCAATATGGACAGCGTACAGCTGCTGACGGATTTCTATCATGTCGCTTCGGATAATGAGCCTCTTGCCGATATCACCAGGATCGGATCCTTCAGCCATGTGCATATCGCGGCCCGTTATGAGCGCCGTTACCCGATGCCGGGACAGCCGGACGACTATACACAGTTCTTCGCGCGGCTTAAAGCGACCGGCTATGACGCGCACATGAGTGTTGAGGGCAGATGCGACGATTTCCTCACGGAGGGCAAGGTCAGCCTCCGCTACATCAAGGAACTCTGGGATAAAGCGGATCCTTCCGTACTGTAAATGATGAAATACATACTTGCGATTGATCAGAGTACGCAGGGCACCAAGGCCATGCTCCTGGATGAGCAGGCCAAGGTGCTGCCCGCCGTAAGCCTGCCCCACCGGCAGATCATTCTGGACAATGGATATGTAGAGCATGATCCAGAAGAGATCTATGCGAATGTGATCAAGCTGGCATCGATGGCAGTAGAAGAGGCCGGAATCCGCAAAGAGGATATACTGGCGATCGGACTGTGCAACCAGCGGGAGACATCCCTCGCCTGGGACAGGAAGACCGGAAAATGCTTCGGCAATGCGGTGGTGTGGCAGTGCGCCCGTGGAGAGGCGATTTGCCGGGAAATCGAGGATCGCGGCCTTGCGGATACGATCCGCAGGAAAACAGGACTGCGGCTCTCGCCGTATTTTTCCGCGGCGAAGATCGCCTGGATTCTGCGAAACCGCCAGGACGCGCAGGAAGCGGCGGCAAGAGGAGATTTCCTCGCGGGGACGGTTGACAGCTATCTGCTGTACCGCCTGACGCATGGAGAGCAGTTTCGCACGGACGTGTCCAACGCTTCCCGGACACAGTTGATGAATCTGGAAACACTGGACTGGGATGAAGAGGTCTGCGGACATTTCGGCCTGAAGCCGGAAATGCTCCCGGAGATCTGTGCGTCTGACAACCTGTTTGGTATGACGGATCTGGAGGGGACATTCCCCGCGCCGATACCGGTTCATGCGATGCTCGGCGATTCGCACGCGTCACTCTTCGGACATGGCTGCCGCAAGGCGGGACAGATGAAGTCCTCCTATGGAACGGGTTCCTCGATCATGATGAATATCGGGGAGAAACCGGTCCTGAGCGAGCAGGGGCTTGTGACCTCGCTCGCCTGGAAGATCGGCGGCAAGGCGATGTATGTGCTGGAGGGCAACGTGAATTACTCCGGAGCCGTGATGACATGGGCGATCAAGGACTTGGGCCTGCTTGCATCGCCGTCAGAGGCGGATGAGCTGATTGCGCAGGCATCTCCGGAAGATACGACGTATATTGTTCCGGCTTTTTCCGGGCTGGGAGCGCCATACTGGGAGAGCGGCGTAAAAGCGATGATCTACGGCATGTCCCGTTCGACAGGCCGCGCGGAGATCGTGCGGGCAGTGGACGAATGCATTGTCTATCAGGTGACGGATATCGTGAAAATCATGGAAGAAGAAAGCGGTTATCCGGTCGCGCAGGTCAGCGCGGACGGAGGCGGCAGCAAAGGGCGTTTCCTGATGCAGTTCCAGAGCGATATGCTGAATGTGCCGGTTAACGCGTCGCGCAATCCGGAGCTTTCCGCGACCGGAGCCGGATACGCAGCCGGACTCGGACTGGGCCTCTATGACGAGTCCGTTTTCGAGAACAGTGATTATGAGTCGTATACTCCGCAGATGGGCGAAGAGGAGCGCGCCCGCAAGATGAACGGCTGGAAGGACGCCGTCAG
>CACZPA010000101.1 GCA_902782895.1 uncultured Eubacteriales bacterium | reverse complement strand
TGATATCCGCTTTGTCTATGTAGGATTCCCCGTCGGCTGGGGCTTTGCGGCCCTCTTCGTGATCATCTATTACTACAGGATGATCGGTCGGATGAAAAAAGAACAGAAGCTCGGGGAAACCCCTGCGGCGGGGTGATAGCTAAGGCTGCTAGTTGATCGACACAATCGCCGGCCGCGTGCATTTTCCCAAATACAAAAGAGGCGCTGCAAATAAGGAGAAATCTTTATTCGCGGCGCCTGTTTTTTGTAATGCGCGTTCTGTGCTTATACTGTCGGTTGTTTATTTCGCCTGATCCAGCGTAATACTGATATTGATCTCATTCATGCCGTCCTTATTCGGATTCTTGGGTACCAGGATATCCAGTCTTGTCTCGGCCGGATCCTTCCAGGAATAACGGCGCATAAATTTGGTCGTGTCCGATGTTGTCCAGTCAGCGGGCAGCTTCTCACCGAAAAGGCCTGCGATCTGTAGCACAAGTGTCTCCAGCTGATCCGGTGCGACCACAATCACGTACGCGGCAGAATTCAGCTTATTTCCGGCATAATTATAGACCTCCGTCATGCCTTTCATATAGCCTTCCCCTTCGACCGTACGCGTGATCCTGCGGATTCCAAGCGTGGTATCGTTCAGCATGGCTTCCGCCGGCAGCTCCAGCTGCGTCAGCGTATCTTCGGAAGATGTTCCGAACGCGACTGTCCTGGAGACCAGCGCATTCTCTTCAACGGCAAAAGCATAATCAAAGATATTGTCCGGTTTGCCGCTCTCGTCGGATTTACTGATTTCTTCCGCTGTGCTGTTCCCTTCTGCTTCCTTATCCTCCGTCTTACCGGAGCATCCGCTGAGAACCGCGCTGAGCAGCAGAATCATCGCCATACAGATCATGGTTATTTTTTTCATATTGATCGCCAGCCTCTCTTATATGAGTTTATAATACGAATTCGGTCTGTCTGAAGCTATTCTACAACAAAAACGCCTATTGTGCAACTGTATTCTGCGTTAATCCGCGTCGTTAATCCTGCGTGATCATGACCAGAAGCGATCCGCTGTCAAAAGTTATACAGGCAGGCCTGTCATCCCTGAGGAACTGATTGCTCAGCCCGATGACCGCGTCCCTCTCCCAGTCCGCACGGTATGCCGGATATGCGAGTCCTTCCAGGGTAATCCCGCGCACCTCTGTCCCAAACGGAAGCAGTGACACATATGTCTTCTTCTCCGAATCGAACCAATCCGGCTTCGACACCTCAAAGGAATGCCGCTGCGAATCTGCCTTAACGGTCAGGATCCTCGCGAGGAACTTACTGTCCCAGAACTCTGTCTGCGCCGCGTGACGGTGCAGCAGATTCAGATTCCCGAAGGAGTGATCCGGTCTCGTACCGAATCCGCCGATCAGCCGGATCTCCGCGTCCGGTCCGGCCAGCCGCAGTGCTTCATCCACCGCAAGCTCCGTATCTGTTTCATCCTTATGGGACGGATACAACAGCGGCATAATCCCCTGCTCTTTAGCGGAGTCCAACAGCTCCGGTTCAATGGAGTCCATGTCCCCCAGCAGCACATCCGGACGAATACCAGCCTTAACAAGGTGGCGCAGCCCGGAATCCGCCGCGATCACAAGCTCTGGCTGCCACGCCGCGATCGCTTCCATAAAGGCAGGCGTCAGGCTGCAGCTTCCGCCCGTCGATATCAGTACTCTCATCCTATTGAAAGCCTCATCCGGTACTTTCTTACATCGCGTGGAAAACGCGTGCCGCCTCTGCCGGATCTTCTGCCCGGAAGAAACCGGTGCCCATCACGATGACATTCGCGCCGGCCGCAAGCGTCTCCGCCAGTGTAGAGTTGTTGATCCCGCCATCTACCTCGATATCCAGCTCCGGCGCCCAGGAGCGCAGTGTGCGGACCTTGTCCAGTGTTTCGGGAATCAGCTTCTGTCCGCCGTAACCCGGCTGCACCGTCATGATCAGGACCATATCCACGAGCGGCAGGATGGGCTTAAGGACCTCAACCGGTGTCAGCGGCGAGATTGAGCAGCCCGGATGGACTCCCATCTCACGAAGACGCAGCAGCGCTGCCTTCAGTCTGTCATAATCGATATCATCCTCTGTCGCAATGACATTTCCCGGTGTTCCGGAGGTAACCGGTGTCTTCCGGAAAGACTCGGCATGGATCGTAATACCGTCCGCGCCGGCCTTGACAAAGGATTCCGCGAGATCCATCGGATCCGTCACCATCATATGCACGTCGAAGAAGATCTTCGCGAACGGCCGTACCGCTTCTACGAACATGGGTCCGAAGGTCAGATTCGGCACAAAGTGACCGTCCATGACGTCCAGATGGATATAGTCCGCTCCGCAGCGCTCCGCCATCGCGACCTGCTCTCCCAGTTCAGAAAAATCACAGGCAAGTACCGATGCTGATAAAAGATTCATGGTGTTTTTTCCTTTCTCGTATTGATTCTGGTCTTGTAAAGCTCACTGTCCGGAAAAGCCTCTTCCGCCTCCGCCAGCATCTGCAGATAGCTTTCGTAGCGGAATTTCACGATCTCACCGCGGCTGACAGCCTCCCGGACCGCGCAGTCCGGCTCCTCATGATGCCGGCAGCCAGTATAATAGCATTTGCCGAGATACGGCGCGAATTCCGGGAAAAATCCCGCCAGATCGTCGGGATACAGTGTCAGATCCAGGGATGTGAATCCCGGCGTGTCCACAAGATATCCCGGCTGGCCGATTTGCGGTTCCGTCTGCCCATCCTCGACTCTCGGCTGCCCGCCTGACAAAGCTGCCTGCCCGCATTGCAGGCCCGGCAGCTGGATCAGCTCCGCGCAGCGTGTCGTATTGCGCCCACGCTGGATCTTCTCACTCAACGCTCCGGTCGCGAAGGAATCCTCTGGAAGCAGACTGTTGAGCAGTGATGATTTGCCTACGCCGGACGGTCCCGCGAAGACGCTGATCCGTCCCGCAAGCTCCGCGCGCAGCTCTTCCACACCGAGTCCGGTTGCCGCGCTCGTACAGATGACCCGGAAACCGGCCTTCCTGTAGCCTTCCGCCCTCTCCCGGATCTGCCCGCAGTCCGTCTCTTCCAGCGTATCCCATTTGTTGAAAAT
The DNA here is from genome assembly GCA_902782895.1 of uncultured Eubacteriales bacterium. Taxonomy (GTDB): domain Bacteria; phylum Bacillota; class Clostridia; order Lachnospirales; family Bianqueaceae; genus RUG12817. Next base: position 15,605 of record CACZPA010000101.1, on the reverse strand, counting down.
GATGACCGGACGGATCTCGGCCCTCCGGATCATCAGCAGCATCTTTTCCACAAGGTCGAAATTCGGTTCCGGCACTGTCGCCGCGATCACGACGAGTGCCTGATCCACATTGCTCACCTGAGGCCGTATCATTTCATTCCGGCGCGGCAGGATTGCCGTGACGAGTCCGCCTTCCGTGTACTCCGCCAGATCTCCGACCATCGGCGTGATGCCTTTTTTGCGGAAAGTTCCCTTTCCGCGGCATCGTGTGATCCGGATGCCGTTCACCACAACACTGCTTCCGATCGGCGCCCCCTGCGCGAAAACCGCTGCTGAAGCGCTGACCATCTCTCCGGATCCAGCTCCGTTTGTCTCCGCGAGATCATAAAAACCCGCTATCGATCGTATTATTCTGCCGGTTGGCATATCTCACTCCGTTTCATCGCACCGTAACGCTGAACTGCTCTTCTCCGTCCACCAGAACATGCAGCGCAACCGTCCCGGCCGGATACTCGATCCAGTAGTCCTTGGACGCCATATCCTTCTCACTCAATTTCTGATCAAAAACCGTCTCGCGGGAACCGTCACTCTTCTCCGCTTCGACCTTAACCTGTCCGGATACCGGGGCCGATCCGGAGCTGTTGTCGGAGCCCTGCGAATCCTGTCCCTTGCCCGTGAAGAGATCCGCGGAGAGCAGGAATCGTCCGCTTGTGCCTTCTTCCGTGGACTCTTCTGATTTGCCGGAAGAAACCGTGATGTCAACGGACATGTTAGCCTGCAGTTTGGAACCGCCCACAGGACTCTGCGCCAGGATCTTGCCTTCTTCAACCGTCTCACTCGGCGCTTCCGTCGTCTTGCCAACCTTCAGCTTGGCTTCCGTCAGCAGCTTTGCCGCTTCTTCCAGTGTTCTGCCGCGAAGATCCGGGACAGATACCGTCTGCGCGTCCATAACGCCCACGGTCAGAATAACGGTGGTCGTATCGGTGATTTCTATGCCTGCATACGGTGCCTGCGCGATGACGACCCCGACCTGCTCCTCCTTCGTTACCTGCTGTTTGCGGATCTCATAGGTGATCCCGAGATCCGAGAGGGACTGTATTGCCTCCTCATATGGCTTGTTCTCATAGTTGGCGATACGGGAGGGAGCTTTCTCCCCGCGGGAGAGCGTAAGCGCGACCTCCACCGTATCGCCGGAATGGAATTCCGTATTGGCTTTCGGATCCTGGAATACGATGGTCCCCTCCGGGTAATTCGAATCATAGATATATCCGGCATCGGTAAAGACGACCTGGATTCCGACATCCGCCGCTGCAAGCTCCGCTTCCTGCTTCGTCATGCCCTGAAAGCCCGGCAGACGGATCGTTGCCGTCTCTACAGGGACAGAACTGTTGCCGGCCGGATCGGAATCCTGCCGCAGGAAACGCATCACAACCGCGCCGAGCAGCGCCAATGCGAGACACAGACCGACTGTTAAGATCAGTACTCCGTGACGCTGCCAGAAGGTCAGCTGCGTGTCCGTATCTCCATTCTTCTCTGTACCGCTTCCGACCACATATTCTCCGCTGTGGGAGGCTTTGCGGATATCCTCATCTGTAAGCGGCTGCAGATGTACATCCGTTCCGGATCCGGCCGCTCCGGTGTGTGTCGGGTCCTTATAGACGCGGCGCAGATCCGCGATCAGCTGATCACAGTTCTGATAACGGTCTTCCGGATTTTTCCGGGTAAGGCCATAGATAATTGTTTCCAGACCCGGCCACAGCTCCGGCACCTTTTCCCGTGGAGAAGGCATCGGCTCCTTGACCTGTTTGATGGCGACCTCCACAGGCGTCTCGCCGTCAAAAGGCGTATCGCCCGTGGCCATTTCATACATCGTAATACCAAGAGAATACAGATCGCTGCGGGCGTCGACCGCCTTGCCGCGGGCCTGTTCCGGTGAGATATAATGCACCGATCCCATCGCTTCCTTCTCGTCCGGCGCCGTATCGGTCTTGGCAAACGTCGCAATGCCGAAATCCGTGACCTTTACTTCACCCTGCGGACTGACCAGTACATTCTGCGGCTTGACATCCCGATGGATAATGTTTGCCCGATGCGCGCACCGCAGGCCTTCCGCGATCTTCAGCGTAACCTTGACGATCTCGTCGGAGGTCATATGACGGCGGTGAGAAATGTATTCTTTCAGTGTGATGCCGTCCACGTATTCTTTGACCATATACTGAAGGCCCTGCTCGGAACCGACATCATAGATTCCCGCGATATTCGCATGGGAAAGCATCGCCACCGCGTGCGCTTCCTTCTGGAAATTCTCGACCTGGACCGGGTCGTTGTTGAAATCCTCCCGCATTACCTTAACGGTAACTTCACGGTCCAGCTTGCGGTCCATGGCGCGGAAAACAACCGCCATCCCGCCGCTGCCGAGAATCTCCTTCAATTCATATCTGCCCGCGATCAGTTCACCGATCTGATACATTATCTCACCTCCTTTCCAAGATCCGCCAGAATGACGGAAACGTTATCGGAACCACCGTTGCGGTTGGCTTCCTGGATCAGCATTTCCACCCGCACAGACAACGGATATCCGCTGATCCGTATGATCTCGCTGATCCTGCTGTCATCAACCTGCCCATGCAGCCCGTCCGAACACAGAAGCAGCATCCTCGGATACTCAATCGGTATTCGGTAGATATCGGACTGAACGGTTTTATTGGTGCCGACAGCCCTTGTAATCAGATTCCTGTCCCGGTGTACCCGAGCCTCTTCCTCTGTGAGCTGTCCCCGCTGGACCAGCGCTTCGACCAGAGAATGATCGGTCGTGATCCGCACGAATTCGTCTTTATAATTGATGGCGTAAAGCCTGGAATCTCCGATATTAATGCAGTATGCCGCGTCCTCAAAGACCGAGACCGCGACGAGAGTCGTCCCCATCCCGGCGTATTCAATGTGATGCGCCGCGATATCATACACGTCCGCGTTCACGACCTGTCCCATCTCCCGTAAAAGCCGCTCCGGGTCCTCCGACCATGAATGCCTGGCAAAACGGACCGCGCTCTCTATGGCAGCGGCAGCGGCAACTTCGCCGGCCGCCTCTCCGCCCATGCCGTCCGCTACGATATACAGATTGGGAAAGACGCCGACCGGTTTATCGCTTGCGAAGACCCGGTCCTGATTCACCAGTCTGCGGACGCCGATATTGCTGTCTGCTGCCGATCTCACATCTCTCCCTCCTTCTTTTCCTGACTGTGCCGGCGCCGCAGCTGACCACAGGCGGCGTCGATATCCTGTCCCATCTCCCGGCGCACGGTGACCGGGATATGTTCTGTCTCCAGAATGCCGGCGAAAGCTTTCACTCTCTCCGGATCCGAGCCTTTCAGATTGCGCTCTGTTACGGGATTGAGCGGAATCAGATTCACGTGCGCCAGCATTCCGTGCAGGCGCTGCGCCAGCTCTTTTGCCTGCGCCGGTCCATCGTTGACGTCCCGGATCAGTGCATATTCAAACGTAATGCGACGATGTGTCCTGTCCGTATAATAACGGCAGGCATCGAGCAGCTCTTCCATGGATACACGGTTCGCGATCGGCATGATCTGCCGGCGGATCCCGTCATTTGAAGCGTGGAGCGACACCGCGAGCGTCACACCGAGGTCCAGATCCGCGAAGCGCCGCATCTCTGCCGTCAGTCCGCAAGTCGAAACCGTCAGATTGCGGATGCTCATATTCTTGCCGGCCGGATTCGTGATCAGCTTCAGAAAACGGATCAGTTCGTCATAATTGTCAAACGGCTCGCCGCAGCCCATCACGACGACATGCGAAACCGTCACGCCCTCCGCCGCCTCGACCGCGTAGATCTGAGAAACCATTTCGCCGGCGGTAAGATCCCGTTTGCGTCCGGCAAGCGCCGAAGCGCAGAACCGGCATCCCATGCGGCATCCGACCTGCGATGAAATACACAGGGAATACCCGTAATGATACCGCATCAGGACGGTTTCGATCTGTTCTCCGTCCCACAGCGTCATCAGGTACTTGACCGTATCGTCACTCCGTGAACGCTGGGCGAGCGCGATTTTGGCGCCATGCAGCGGAAGCTCAGCGGCAAGTTTTTCCCGCAGCGATTTCGGAAGATTGGTCATGTCCCCATAGGAAAACGCATGGTCTCTGTGCAGCCATCCATAGATCTGCGGCGCACGAAAAGACCTCTCCCCCTGTGAGAGGATATATGCTTTCCATTCTTCCGGCATCATCGAGTAGGCATCCGGTGTGTTCATCATTCCTCCAAATTACAATCCGACGTTGCGGCGCATCCTTGCGATGAAGAATCCGTCCAGTCCCTCCGTTTCCGGGAAAATCGTCAGCATTCCGGCGGCGGCTGCCATCGCAAATCCGCTTCTCTCCGACGCTGTCCCTGCAAAACGGATCTCCGGCCAGTCCTCCGGCAGCGGATCCCGGGCGAACTCCGGATGATCCGCTAAGAATGAAGCGACATTCTCCTCGTTCTCTGCGGGAGAAAGTGTACAGGTACTGTATACGAAAACGCCTCCGGGGCGAACCGCCTGTGCTGCCGTTTCCATCATCTGCCGCTGCAGCTTTGCAAGCTCCGCCAGATCCTCCGGACCGCGATGCTGCTTCATATCCGGCTTATTGCGCAGTACTCCAAGTCCGGAGCAAGGCGCGTCCAGAAGCACGCGATCCCATCTGCCGGCATCCTCCGGCCGCGGTACCGCCGCGTCCGAGACCTTTGCCGTGACAATGGATGTCCCGAGGCGCTCCACGTTTTCCATAATTCTGGCACATTTCGCATCTGAAATGTCCCTCGCCTCTACTAGACCGCTGTTCCGCATGCGCTCCGCCATATAAGTGGATTTACCACCCGGAGCCGCGCACAGGTCCAGGATCTTCTCGCCCGGCTGTGGATCCAACGCACGGACGCAAAGCATCGAGCTTTCGTCCTGCACCGTGAACCGGCCTTCTTTGAACGCGGGAAGCTCTGTAATGTCTCCCGGATTCACAAGCTGAAGAGCATCCTCAACATACAGGCCCTTGCGTACCTTGCGATCGCCAAGCTCCTGCATGAGCTGCTCCGGATCTGTCCGAAGCCGGTTCACCCGGATAGAAAGCGGTCTCGGCTTGCTCAGGTTCCGCGCGGTCTGCATGCAGACATCCAGTCCGTAAGCGTCCCGCCACATCTCCAGCATCCATTTCGGAAGACTCGCGCGTACTGACCAGTGCGCGATCGGATCCGTCCCTGCCTCAGGCCAGGATTCCCGCAAGCCCCCGCGAATCGCGGCTCTCAGGACTGCGTTGACGTATCCTGACAAGTTTTTGCAGGCGGATTGCTTTACCAGTGCAACCGCCTCATTGACCACCGCGCGCTGCGGGATCTTCGTCAGGAAAAGCAGCTGTGCCGCGCTGATCCGCATCACCTGCCGGATATACGGATCCATCCGTCGCACCGGCGTGCGGGAGTACAAATCGATAAAACAGTCCAGACGCAGATCATAGGTCAGGACCGTATAGACAAGCTTCGTGATCAGGCTCTTCTGCTCCCTGCGCCATTCCGGATGCTTCCGGAAAAGGATGTCCAGCTCGTCGGAAGCATAGGCCTCCTTCTGATCAAGCCGTACCAGGATCCGGACAGCTTCGAGCCTTTCGTTGCAGGTCATGGATTATCGCCGAGCGTCTTGCCCCACAGCGGGCAGCCGCGCAGGAAAACATCGGACGGAAGCGGTTTTTTGCCCGGAAGCTGCAGCGTCAGAAGCTCCAGCAGTCCGTCACCGGTCTGCACAAGGATCTGCTTTCCGGCATTGCCGCCGGTTTCCCGCACCTCGTCCTGTGTCAGAATCTGTCCACAGGCGCGGCCTGCACTGTCAGAATCGGTTTCACCCTTGAACGCACCGTCGGCACCCGTCCCGCTCTTGAACACGCGACCGGCCAGGATCTTGAGCACTTTGCCGTCATACATCGTATAGGTGGACGGCCAGGGTGTGAACGCGCGGATCTGGCAATCCAGCAGCCACGCGGATCTTGTGAAATCAAGCCTTCCGTCCTCCCGGCTCAGCATTGGGGCGTAGGTCGCAAGCTCCGGATCCTGCGGAGTCCCCACAAGCTCCTCCCCTGCAGCGAATTCATCGAGAACAGTCTTGAGTGCTTTCTGTCCGAGCACCGCAAGCTTCTCAAAAAGGGATTCTCCGGTATCGGTATCTTCGATCGGAATCGTCTCCTTCCGCAGGATATTTCCGGTATCCATGCCCTCGTCCAGCCGCATGATCGTCACACCCGTCTCTGCGTCACCGGACGCGATCGCCCGCTGGATCGGCGAAGAACCGCGGTAGCGAGGCAGCAGGGATGTATGCACGTTCACACACGGCGCGATGTCCAGAATCGATTTCGGCAGGATCTGGCCGAAAGCCGCTACAACGATGATGTCCGGTTTCTGCTCCTGCAGCAGACCGACCCACCTGTCGCGGCGGATCCGGACGGGCTGATACACGGGGATATTATGCTGCTGCGCGATCACTTTTACCGGCGGCGGCGTCAGGATGGCCTTGCGGCCCTGCGGCCGGTCCGGCTGCGTATAGACCGCGATCACATCATACCCTCCGTCCAGGAGACTTCGCAGGATTCCGCCGGCAAAATCCGGCGTCCCCATGAATACGATCCGCATCAGGCTTTCTCTCCTTCCGGCGCGTCGACGACCTTATCCGTGTAGAGAATTCCATGCAGATGATCGATCTCGTGGCACATGCAGCGCGCGAGCAGTCCTGTCCCCGTGCGGGTAAAAGGCTCACCGTTCTCGTCCAGCGCGCGTACGGTCACAGTCTCCGGACGGTTCACATAGCCGCTCTTTCCGGGAATGCTCAGGCAGCCCTCCGCTTCGCAGACATTTCCTTCCGAAGCGATGATTTCCGGATTGATCAGTACAAGCTGCTCATCTTCCTCACCGGTATCGATGACGATCACCTGCTTCAGGACGCCGACCTGCACCGCCGCGAGGCCGATGCCGTTCGCGTCGTACATCGTATCCCACATGTCGTCGATCAGCATTTCCAGCCGTCTGTCGAACTTCTCGACCTTCTTGGATTCCTTACGCAGGATCTCGTCTCCATCTGTGCGAATGCTTCTCAGTGCCATAACTGTCCCTCTCTTCTCAATACATATTGACCGGATTCAGATCCGCCGCGGCTGTAATATCCCGGTATCTCTCCCGGAACATCTCCAGACATCGCCCTCCGAGGCGGATCAGCGGCTCTTCCTCCGGGTGCCGCAGCAACAGCTTCCAGCGGAAGACATTATCGATCCGTCCAAGCTCTGCGGGTGCCGGGCCAAGGACCGCGACCGCGTCCGTCCCGGAGCTTTCCCGCTGCAGGATCCCGGCAAGCTCACCGGCTGCCTGCCTGACTTTATCTTCCTCCCGCCCGGTCAGCAGGATCTGCAGAAAATGCGCAAACGGCGGGCAGACGAGCGTCTCGCGGGAGGCAAGCTCCTGTCGGTAGAACTCCGCGTCGTCGTGCGCCGCAACGCTCTGCAGAACGTAATGATTCGGTTCATAAGTCTGGATCAGGACCTCGCCCGGCCGGTCTCCCCGTCCCGCGCGTCCCGCTACCTGCGTCAGCAGCTGGAAAGTCCTCTCCGTACTGTGGAAATCCGGGTAATACAGGCTCATGTCCGCCGAAATTACGCCGACAAGCGTAACCAGCGGCATATCCATGCCCTTCGCGATCATCTGTGTCCCGACGATGATGTCCGCCTGATGATCCCGGATCTGCTCGTACGCCTCCTGAAAGCCGTTTTTGCCGGAAGTCGTGGAGGCATCCATACGCATGATCCTCGCTTCCGGAAAAAGCCCGGCAAGATCCTCCACGATCCGCTCTGTCCCCATGCCGGACATCCGCAGATAACGGGAGCCGCAGCTCGGACAGGTGTCCACAGGCTGCACGGCCCGTCCGCAGTGATGGCAGATCAGCAGGTTCTGTTCCTTATGGTAGGTATAAGGCAGGAAACACGCCGGGCAGCGCAGGACAAACCCGCACTTGCGGCAGCTCACAAAGGACGAATACCCTCTGCGGTTCAGGAACAGAATACTCTGTTCGTTTTTGGCGAGACGGTCCTTGACGGCGGCGATCAGCTCGCCGGAGAAACCTGTCATATTGCCGGAGGCGATCTCTTTGCGCATATCGATCAGCCGGATTGCCGGCAGGACCGCGTCCTGAACCGCGCGGCGGGAGAGCCGCAGCAGCTCCGCCTGTCCCTCCAGCGCCTGATAATAACTCTCACAGGACGGCGTCGCCGATCCCAGGACCAATGGGAAACCTCCTCTCGCGGCCATTTCTTCCGCTACTTCTCTTGCGTGGTAGCGCGGCGTGATCTCGGACTTATAGCTGGATTCATGCTCCTCATCGAGGATGATCAGCCCCGGATCCGGCATCGGCGCGAAAAGGGCCGACCGCGGTCCAACCACGACCTTAGCCGCTCCTCTCCGGATCCTCTCCCATTCCCGTGAACGCTCCGTATCGTTGAGACGGCTGTGCAGCACGGCGATCTGGTCTCCGAAGCGTCTGGCAAGCCGCTCCACAAGCTGCGGTGTCAGGCTGATTTCCGGAACAAGCAGATACGCGCCTTTTCCGGCTGTGAGCACCTGCTCCATGCAGTTCATATAGACCTCGGTCTTGCCGCTGCCCGTAATGCCGTACAGCAGGAATTTGCTGCTGCGTCCCTCGTGGAACGCCCGGATGATACGGTCCGCCGCCTGTTTCTGCTCGGCGTTCAGCTCCTTGCCCGGGTCCGTGACTCTCTGTATAACAAGAGGAGCCGGCGTCTGATCCGACTCTTCAAAGCATTCGATGATGCCTTTATTCTCCAGAGAACGGACCGATGAACGCGCCGCTCCCGATGCTTTCATCAATAAGGAAAGGCTCCAGTCCGGATGCTCGGCCAGCACATTGAGGAAGCTTTTCTGCACAGTGCCGATCCGGTCCTTCGGCACAGGCTCGCGCAGCTGTCTCGCGCAGACGCGGATCTGCACCGTCTTATCCGGATCCCGCGGAACAAAAAGCGCAAGACATGACGAAAGCGGCGCGTCATAGCGCCGGCTCATCCACTGTGCCATTACCAGCTCACGGCCGGTAAAAACAGGCTCCCGTCCCGACACTTCCTCGATATCCTTGATCCGGCCGATAGAGCCGTCCACGGTCTGCGTAATGCCAAGCACAAAGCCGTCCAGCATCCTGTTGCCTTTTCCGAACGGAACACGGACCATGCTGCCGACCGGGACTCTCATCCCATCCGGTATACGGTAGGTGTAAACCGAATCCGTCTGGTGTGCCGCCAGTTTAACGATGATCTGGGCAAATGCCACTTATTCGTCTTCCTCCATGTCGCGGCTGAAATCAACCACGGCCATATCTTCGTAATGCAGATCCTTCTCTGCTACCACGGTGTCCTCAGTCATTCTGATCGCGATCTTGCCCTTGGCCATCTCTTCGACAGCTTCGGACAGCACATTGCGGTCCTCGTCGGTCTTAGGCACCATCATCTGGTCGCCGTTCACGATCTCACGCGCTCTGCGCGCCGCGGCCATAACGATGCTGTAACGGGAATTGATCGGTGCGATCCCCTTCTCCTCGTTAACTTTGTTGACGGTCTCAATCAGTTCTCCATAAGACGGATGCAGCATAATGTACCTCCAGTTTTCTATTTATAATTCCAGAAGTTCCGCTTCTTCGCGGAAACTGTCGATCAGTTCCTGCTTCTGGCAGGCCCTCTCGTGCATAACTTCGATAATCTTCTCCACAGTGTCCGTGCACGTATTGACATCGTCATTCACGACGATGTAGTCATATTCGTGCATCTTCTCGATCTCGCGTCTGGCCTGGGAAAGCCTCCGCGCGATCTGCTCCGCGGTCTCAGTCCCGCGTCCGGTCAGACGGTCCCGCAGGATCGTCATGGACGGCGCCGTCAGGAAAATCAGCCCGGCCTCCGGGAACTTGCGTTTTACCTGCAGTGCTCCCTGCGGCTCGATCTCCAGGATCACGTCATGGCCTTCCTTGATCTGTTCCATAACGTACTCTCTTGGCGTGCCGTAGAAATTCCCCGAGAATTCAGCCCATTCCAGGAAACGGTTCTCCATGATCCCCTGCTCAAATTCCTGCCGGTTGATGAAGAAATACTCCCGGCCGTCCTTCTCGCCTTCGCGCGGCGCTCTTGTCGTCGCGGAGATCGAAAGCCGGTATTTGCCCGTCCCCATAAGATTCTTAACGATCGTACCCTTCCCGGCGCCGCTGAAGCCCGAGATGATAACCAAAAGTCCATGACGGCTCATTTGCCCGCCTCCTCCTGACTGTTAGCGGCAGCTCGTGCCGCGATTGTTTCCGACTGAATGCCCGACAGAAGCAGATGTCCGGATTCCAGGACCAGCACGGAGCGCGTCTTGCGTCCATAGGACGCGTCGATCAGTCTGCCGGCGTCCCGCGCCTCCTGTATAGCCCGTTTGATCGGCGCCGAATCCGGATTCAGCACCGCAAGCACCTTATCGGCATTGACCACACTACCGTAACCGACATTAATCAAGTCCATCCGATTCACCCGATCCTGTTATTCCAGATTCTGGATCTGTTCTCTGACCTTCTCGATCTCTTTCTTCAGGTTCAGCGCTTCCTGCGTTACAGAAAGACTGCCGGCCTTTGAAGCGATCGTATTGGCCTCCCGGTTGAACTCCTGCAGCAGGAAATCGAGCTGACGTCCCACAGGCTCCTCCCCGCCGAGCAGCTGCCGCAGCTGTGCGATATGGCTGGTCAGCCTCACAAGCTCCTCGTCGATACAGCTGTGATCCGCATAGAAAGCGATCTCATTCTCCAGAAGTCCTTTATCCACCGGGACTCCTCCGTTGCGGGAAAGAATCTCCTGAATCCGTTTTGTCAGCTTCTCGCGGTACGCGTCTTCGATCTCCGGTGCGGAAGCCTGCAACGCCAGCACGATCCTCTCGATCTCTGAGGCCTTACCGAGCAGATCCTCACAGATCCGGCTGCCTTCCCGCTCGCGCATGCTGTTCAGCTGCTCCAGCGCCGCGGCGAGAGCCTCCTCCAGAAGCGGCCATACATCCTTGGGATCCGTATCCTTCTGCTGTGTCTGCAGCATATCGGGGATTCTTAAAATATGGCTGATCTTAAGGTCATCCTCCAGCCCATAACGCTCCCCCGCTTCCCGAAGAGCCGCGACATAGGCCCCGAGATCTTCGCTGACGGTAACGGTCTTCTGTCCCTCTCCCGGCTCGTAATTGATGAAAACGTCCATCTTGCCGCGCGAAACGGACTGCGCGATCCGGTTCTTGACGTCATTTTCCAGTGTCAGAATGACCCGGGGCATTCTCACATTTGTTTCCAGATAACGGCTGTTGACGGATTTAAGCTCCACCGTCATCCGGGACGAATCTCGCTCGGCGACGCCCCGTCCAAAGCCGGTCATACTGCGAATCATGGGTAATACTCCTTACTGTTCATACTCTGCGCACCCTGCGAAGCGCATAGGTACACACATAATTATTATACTGTTAAGCTGTCAAAAATGCAAGGGTTCAACGACAAGTGTTTTCTGATGTGTATAGATCACAAAACCGGGCTTCGCGCCGGAAGGTTTCTTCACATATCGCCGCTGAGTATAATCCACCGCGACCTTGCTGTCGGAAGACACGCTCGAATGCGCCGCCGCGATCTGCGCAGCCTCCTGAATGCTTTTGTCGGTATAATCCAGGCCAAGCTTGCGGTCCCCGCAGAAAAGAATCACATGTGATCCCGGCACATTTCTGACATGCAGCCATATATCGTACGGAGAAGCCATCTTGAATGTCAGCAGATCGTTCTGCATATTGTTCTTGCCGACCAGCACCCGCAGATGCTCGCTCGTCTCAAAGGACAGCGGATGGCTGGCCTGGAGATTTTTCTTCTTGCCGCGGCCCGTGCTGTGCCGCAGGTATCCGGTCTGCGCCAGTTCCGAACGTATGTCCTCGATGTCCTTCTCACAGTCCGCGAGCTCCATCGCGCTCAGGATGCTCCGCAGATAGGCGACCTCCTCCCGCGTCTCCGCGAGCTGTGTGGTCAGTGCTTCCTCCGTGCGCTTCAGCTTGTCATACTTCTTATAGTTGCGCTGCGCGTTCTGCGAAGGTGTCAGATTCGGATCCAGATCGATTTCCACCGTTACCGGCGGATCTTCATAGAAATCCTCCGCCGCAAGCTTCGTGTCGCCCTGCTGGATCCGGTAGATATTCGCGAGAATCAGATCGCCCGCCCTGCGGTAGGGCTCCCGCTCTTTTGTCTCCGCCATCTGACGGGTCTGCAGCTCTTCTTTCCGCTCGGCGCGGTCCAGATTGCCCGTGACCAGATGCCGCAGATCCTGTGCCTTCTGGCGCAGACGGTTTTTGTTGTCCTGCCGGATATAATAGGCGTCCAGCAGCTCACTGGGACCCGCAAAGCTCCGGTACTCCGCGCCTCCCATCATCCGGCTCTCGACCATGCAGTATTCCTTGGCCTGATCTCCGTCATAGAAAATCCGGGGATCCGGACGCAGCCGCAGCGTCTCATGGAAATACGCATAAAAAGCCGTAAACAGGCGGTCTTTCTCCGCTTCATCCAGATCCGCGTAGCTCTTGTTCTCATCGACATCCGCGCGGAAACAGATCTCCGCTGTGGTGAACGGGCTGATTCCGTTCCAGATCTGGAACAGATTCTTACGGATCGACCCGCTGCGCCCTTCCCATGCCGCCGTGAAAGCCTCGGCTTCCACAGTCTCCCGCGGATCCAGGCGATGGTTGTGGGACGGCTCTTCATACTGCAGTCCCGGAAGGACGGTACGGAAGGAGCTCATGGACTGTCCGACGTGATGGACACAATCGATGATTTTGCCGTTTTCATCCACCAGGATCAGGTTACTGTGCCGGCCCATGATCTCCAGAATGATGCGCTTCTCGCAGGGATCGCCCAACTCGCTGTATCCCTGCACGTGAATCTCCAGAATCCGGTCGAATCCGATCTGTTTGTACTCCAGAATCCGTCCCGAATTGAAATGCTTGCGGAACAGCATGCAGAACATCGGCGGCTCCAGCGGCGTCTCCGGCTTCTGCTCCGTCAGATAGAAGCGTGCGCTGTCCATATGCGCGGACAGCAGCAGTCTGCTCACGTCGCGTCCTCTGCGGATCTGCAGCACAACCTCGTCCTGCTCCGTCTGATAGATCCGGTCGATTTTGCCGCCGGCGGTCCGCTCCTGCAGCTCCTCTACTACCTTATATGTCGTCGTACCGTCAAATGCCATGAGCTGCCGCCTCCGCAAATCCTTTGAACAGGCTTCTCGCGGCCCGGTTCCAGTCCTCGGCCGCGCTTTCTGGTGTAAGATACTCCGGATGCCACTGCACGCCCAGGAAGAAGTTCCTGTAGGAAGGCATCTCGATCGCCTCGATCACACCGTCCTGGCTGTAGGCGACGGCTTCACAGCCCGGCGCAAGCGTCCGCACGGCCTGATGATGGAAGGTATTGACCCAGATCCGGGAACGCGTCTCCCCGCCCGCTTTCAGCGTTTTGTCGAGAAGCGATCCCTCTTTGATCTGCACCATATGGGAAACCGTTCTCCCCGCGGAGGGCTGCTGATGCGTCAGCTTTGGCGCGTCGCTCCGCGCGCGGAACTGCGAGGGCAGATCCTGCCACAATGTCCCGCCGAGCGCAACGTTCATCAGCTGAATACCCCTGCAGATCCCGAAAATCGGCTTGCCAACCTGTACAGCGGCGCGGCACAGACGGATCTCCATCTCGTCCCGATCCGCATCCGACTCGCCGCATCCGACAAGCGTCTGCTCGCCGAATCGGACCGTCTCGATATCGTTTCCGCCGGTAAAAAGGATCCCGTCCATTGCCGCGACGATCTCCGCGATATCCCCGTCTGTCAGGCGGTACGGCAGCAGGACCGGAATTCCACCGCCCTGCAGTACGCTGTCCGCGTAATTCTCCCGCATAAAATAGGCCGGCCGGTCATCCAGTCTGGATATCGTCATCCCGATCAAAGGTTTTCTCTCTGTACTCATATCTTTCACCCTTTCCCGTCCATTATCTCAAATTCGTCGAGCTCGTCCGAAGCATGTATGACGCTTCTATCCTGCGTCACACGGAATCCGTCCTTCTCAGACCACCGCACATCATAAACGTGGCCGCGAATCTTTATATTTGTCAGTTCAAAACGCCGGAATCCCAACCACAGCGGCGCGATGCGGATTCTGTCCTCTTCCAGACGCACGCCGGCCACATACGTTACGATCAGATCCATCCAGAAGGAATGGTTATAATCCGGCTCATCGCTGAGCGGCTCGCCGTTTTCCGGATTATAATGCTCCACCAGATAGGGCCTGTCAGGATCTCCGTCCCGGAAATGCTCTGCCGCGTACTGCCGCAAAACTTTCGCGAACTCAGCGTCATAGCAGTGGCCCTTGCGCAGGCTTTCGTTGCCGAGTGCTGCCAGTGCGATACCGGTCGTATACGGCCACGAAGGTCCGTTCCAGACGCATCCGTTCCGTCCCTTGAAGAACAATCCGCGCCAACCGCCGTCCGGAGCGTAGACTTCACACTTTTTCGAAACGGACGGATAACCGCTGCCCGTCGCGAATTCCTCCGGATCCAGCAGGATTTCGATCCCGTCCTCCTCGCCGATCTCCGCCCACCAGGGATAGATTCCGACGATATTCCGTACCATCGCTTTCTTATCGGTCTGATAGTGCAGATCGTAGTAGAAAGCCGTTTCCGGATCGTACATTTTATTCTTCACATCCGCCGCAATCTGCTCCGCAAGCAGCTTGTAGCGTCCGGCATCCTCGTCTCCGAGCACACGGCACGCGGCCGCGAGGCCTTTCACGTTCAGGTAGTGATAGACGCTGCGGTCTACCCTCTTCAGCGGCGTATAGGTCGCTTTATCCTTCGGATTCTGCGGATACGGCGCGAAAGCCCAGTAGCTCGGCTGGTATTCCTTGCCGGTCCGGGCATGCGTATACTCGATCTGCAGCTCATCGTCCGCGTCGCCATACTCCTTCCGATGGCCTTCCACAAAGGCTTTCATGAAGGGCAGCATCTCCCGGAGGAAACCCTTGTCCCCGTCTGTCAGATACAGCTGCCAGGTCGCCCATACGCCAAAATTCGCGTAGGAAATGGTCTTCTCCGCGGTCGTCATACAGACCGGAATTCCGTCCTCGCCCGCCGATTCGTAGAAGGTCCGCAGGATCTCTTTTGCAAGCGCTGGATCTTTCCACCGCAGATCCATCACATGCAGCGGCGTCGAGAGAGGAATCAGCTTGGAAAACTCCCAGCCCTGGCTCGTAAGCGGCGCGTCGCCCATCTTGTGCGAACGGCCTTCATACATGACCGGATGCCTGAGATTACCGAACCGCGGATCAGCCAAGCAGCTTTTCAGAATATAATTCCGGTATCGCCAGGTCTGGTCGTAAATCTCGCTGTTGCAGGTAAACTGCGCTCCGCGGTCCGCAAAACTCTCCCATTCCTGCCGCGCGAGCTTCTGATAATCCTCCGGACTGCCGGACTTCATCTGACCTGCAAGCTTCTCCCAAAGGGATTCTTCTGTCTCCTGCGACAGGTTGCCAAGCTGGCAGA
>CACZPA010000100.1 GCA_902782895.1 uncultured Eubacteriales bacterium | reverse complement strand
TCCGTTTCCGCTGATTTAATGCAGATTGAATCATTATATTCTTCCATATAATTCCCCGCTAAGCTATGGTCTCTTCGTCATCTCCTTGTTGCCTGTGTTACATGGACTTCTCATATCCGGCGAGAATCAGTCCCGGCGCCGCCTCGAGCTCCTCTCCACTGTCACGGAAACCCGCTTTTTCATAGCATTTTCTGTTCTTTACGAGCTCCTTGGGAAAATCCACATAGAACTTCACCGCGTCAGGGAATTCCTTCTCGCACAGCAAAATCGCCTGCGCGCCGATCCCACGGCACTGCAGATCCGGCTTCACATAGATCCGCAGCAGATAATACTCACCCGGCTTCAGCTCCGCGACAAAAGGAGTCCTGCCCGCACGCCGGTACAGAACGCCGCCGGCGATCTCGCCGTCCACCAGAATCGTATAATACTTGAATGTCGCGGAGTCAAGCCGTTTCAGGATATCCTCCGGTCCCCGCAGACAGGGGTTGCCCTCGTCATGATACTGTTCATAGATCGGCAGAAACGCGGCTTTCTGCAGTGCGCACAACGCATCCGCGTCTTTTGCCACTGTCGGTCTTATTGAAATCATGTTACTTTACCATTTCTGCCCGATCCCAAGCCTGACAAAATCCTCAAAACACTTCGGATTAGCAGCCAGGATCTCGTTCGGTGCGTACAGATCAAGCGGCGTCCCGTCAAGATGCCCCATGCATCCGCCGGCCTCTTCGATGATGACTTTGGCCGCCGCGAAATCCCACGGCTGCAGGATAATCTCAAAATCCAGATCCAGCCGTCCGGCCGCGATATCGCACAGATCCTTGGCCGCCGAGCCGCTGCGCCTGATATCGGCCGCATGCAGGAAGAGCTGTTTTGCCGTCTCAAACGTCCGGTCCGCCAGATGTCTGTGATAAGGCGACGTCCCGAATCCGCACAGTCCGGAGGAAAGCGGCAGATCCGATACATGGATCGGTTTGTCATTCAGATACGCGCCTTCGCCGCGGACCGCCTTGTACACCTCGTCCGCATACGGGTCGTAGACCACGCCGGCGATGCTTTCCCTGTGGTAGGCGAGCGCGATCGAAACCGCGCTGTGATGATACCGGTGGATGAAATTGGTCGTGCCGTCGATCGGGTCGACGATCCACTCCCAGTCCGCGTTCCCGACGACATCCGCGCCGTCCTCTTCGCCGAGGAAACCCGCTTGCGGGAAGATCCCGGAGAGCTCCTCCCGCATCGCCCGCTGCACCATCGAGTCGTATTTAGTCACATAATTGGCCGTCCCGGGCTTCGCATGCACGTCCTTGTCCGCGTTCTCCGCGCTCAGCATGATCGCACCGCCATGCCGGGCCGCCTGCTCCATTTTTGCAAGAATTCCCTCAGGCAGCTGCCCGAGGGATTCTTTGATAATCGTTTCTGAATACATTGTGTTCCTTAAGCTTCCTTTGGGTTATTTCAATTCGTTCAGGCAGACGTCCGCGCGGATCACCTTGGTCTCCTGATCCGCCAGCACATCCAGACCGGACTCCTCGCGCGGCAGATCCAGGTTCGGCGCGTTGATCCGCCAGTTCTGCGGCTCGATGCAGATGAAGCTGCCTTCCTGACGGCAGTTCCAGATCATCCAGTGCTTGTAGAAATCATCTACACGGTAGACAACCTCATAGCGGCCGTCCGGATCCGTCAGAACCGCGCCGTGGAAAGGCTTCCCGTCGCGCTCGATCGGCTCTGCGGTATAGTGATCGTCCATCATGCGGAACAGCGGGCAGCCGCCCTTCTCGGAACGGAATTCCGCCTCTTCCGGAATCAGGTCCTTGACCTCTCCTGTCGGGAGCATTCTGTCGTCGACCATGATGCGCTTGCCGACGGAAACGCGCACCTTCGCGTCCTTCGCCTTGTTCAGATCCCATCCCGGAATCGCGAACGCGCTGTGCCAGCCCAGTCCGTAAGGCATGTTCTTGCCGCTGTAGTTGGTCAGACGGATCTCCTGATGCAGACCGTCTTTATCAATCTTGTAGATCAGCTCCGCTTCGAATTCATACGGATAGCATTCATAGAAATCGGTGTTCTGGTCGCCCTCAAAGACCAGATGGATCTCCGCGGCGTCCTCGCTCTCCTGATATCCGGCGACCTGCCACGGACGGGTGTGCAGGAAACCGTGACAGGATACATTGCGGGCGCGCTCTGTCACAGGAATCTGCGTCTTCACGCCTTCAAAGGTAAAGGTACCGCCGTCCAGCCGGTTCGGCGGGAAAAGCAGCGGCAGTCCGTAGGACGTCGGTTTTGCTATAATCTGTTCATCCGTTCCCAGATGATGGAAAATCTCGATATCGCCTTTCTTCAGGCTCAGCATCGCGCCGCCTACCGTCGGTGCGAAGACCGCTGTATATCCGGCTGCTGACAAAGTGATCGTAAGCATTTGATATCCTCCTGTTTCATCTTCGTGATGCATTTCTTGTATTCTATCATATTTCCCTGGAACATTCAAGAAATTATGCGGACGTGTTTTACGGTGTGTATTCCCGCGTGTTGTCCCGCGGGGCCTGCGGAACAGGATTTCTTTTTGTTTGCAATCCGTCCCCGGGAAGTGTATAATATCAGATATCGTATCGTTATTTGCGTAAATATCCGGCCTTCCCGGCCGGTACAAGGAGGTGTCCGGATGCTGCCGTTCTGGGAATTAACGCCTGATCAGCGCCAGTTCAGACTGGATCAGGCCATCGCACTGTCCGAACAGGCCCGACAGGTCGTTGTCGGCATCGGCATGCGCAAAGAGCGGACACTGCATTCTGTCCTGAAATTCTATTTTGAGCCGGACGCGGACCGTCAGGAGATCCCGGTCGAGCCTTTCATCGCGGACATCTATCACGAGGATCCGCAGGAAGTGCTGGAAATCCAGACGGGCAGTTTTGCTCCGCTCCGGGAGAAGCTCGCGGCCTTCCTGCCACAGTTTCCCGTCACCGTCGTGCATCCGGTGATCCGCAAAAAGCGTCTGTACTGGAGTGATCCGGAGACCGGCGAGCTCTCGGGCGGTCGTCTGACGCCGCACACCGGAATACTTGCGGAGATCCTGCCGGAGCTGTACCGCGTATCTTCGCTTCTGTCCGAACCTGGCCTGTCCTTCCTGCCGATCCTGCTCGATGTTGACGAATACCGTCTGACGGACGGCTGGAACCGAGATGGCAAGCGAGGTTCCCACCGCATCGACCGTGTTCCGACCGCTATCGGCGAATCCGTCCTGCTGGAGAAGCCGGAGGATTATTACGCGATCCTGCCGGAGCTGCCGGAGATCTTTACCTCGCGTGAATTCGGCAAGGCCATGCGCATGCAGGGACGTGCGCTCTCGTACTCGCTGTCCGTTCTGCAGAAGCTCGGCATCGTTGTCCGCGCGGAGAACCGCGGACGGCAGTATCAATACCGGTTGGCCGAGCCAGGCCGCACCGAACCATAATCTTCGCCGGATAAACCGGCCGTACCGAAAGTAGTATAATTCATCTACAGATTCTTCTGACAGGAGGTCATTCCTATGACAGCAAAAGACCGTGTTGCTCTGACGCCACCGATGGGCTGGAACAGTTGGGACTGTTACGGCGCGTCTGTGCGGGAAGACGAGCTTCTCGCGAATGCCCGCTATATGGCGGAGCACATGAAACAATTCGGCTGGGAATATATTGTCTGCGATATTCAGTGGTCCGAGCCCGGCGCAATTAACTCCGCGTACCGTCCCTTCGCGCCGCTGTGCATGGACGAATACGGACGTCTGATCCCCGCGGAGAACCGTTTCCCGTCGAGCCGCGGCGGAGCCGGTTTCCGCCCCATCGCCGATCAGATCCACGCCATGGGACTGAAATTCGGAATCCACATCATGCGGGGCATTCCCCGTCAGGCTGTACACGCCGGCTGCCCGGTACTGGGGACCGACGTTACAGCGCGTGATATCGCGCATCCGTCTTCGATCTGCAGCTGGAACACGGATATGTACGGCGTTGACTGTACCAAATACGGCGCGCAGGCCTATTATGATTCTATTTTCGCGCTGTACGCGTCCTGGGGCGTCGATTATGTAAAGGTAGACGATATCTGTGTCACAGAAGGCGCTAAAGATCCCTATTCCGGCAAAAGTGAGATCGAGTGCATCCGCCGTGCGATCGACCGCTGCGGCCGACCGATGGTTCTGAGCCTTTCGCCAGGTCCCGCGCTGCGGGAACAGGCGGAGCATCTGGCCGAGCACGCCAACTTATGGCGCATGACAGGCGATCTCTGGGACAACTGGTTCCAGCTTTCCGAGATGTTTGACCGCTGCCGTACCTGGCAAGGCGTCGGACACCCCGGTGCATGGCCGGACTGCGATATGCTGCCTCTGGGACACATCGGAATCCGTTCCGTCGAGCATGGCCGCTTTGACCGGATGAGCCTGCTGACGCATGACGAACAGATCACAATGATGACGCTTTTCTGCCTCTTCCGCTCGCCCCTGATGATGGGCGGCGAGCTGCGGGACAACGATGAATGGACGCTCGCGCTCCTGACAAATCCCGAAGTGCTCGATCTGCTCCGCAATTCCGACGGAGCGCGGGAGGCCGCTCGTGGAGCCGGTTCCGTCATCTGGACCGCCAACCATCTGGATCCCGCCGGACATAAAGACGGGACACTGGTCGCGCTCTTCAATACCGCGACGGTGCCGCAGCATCTGTCCCTGCCGTTTTGCCGGGAGAATACGACGATCCGCGATCTCTGGACCCACGAAGAAGTCCCGTATAACGGTGAAACCGTTGATGCGGTCGTCCCGACGCATGGCGCTAAGCTCTTTCTGATCCGTCAAGGCGAGAATTTCTGAAGACAGATGTGTCCTATCTCTGATACTTATATCATACAAGGAGAATTCAAAATGGAACTGAAGAAAATCGAAATCGGCGATATCGTCAAATACCGCGCGCCGGAGAATCTGACCGTCAACCCCTCCGGAAACGCAGCGGCTTTTCAGGTCGCGTACGCCGATATGGACAAAAACAGCTACAAGCGTGATGTCTGGCTGATTGAAAACGACACCGTCAGACAGCTGACGGCAACGCTCAGCGCTTCCATCGTTCTGTGGCTCGATGACACGCATCTCTTGCTCGCCCGCACTCCGGATCCGGAGAAGGCTGACGGAACAGAGCTTTTCTGTCTTGATATCCGCGGCGGAGAAGCGCTTCCCTATATGAAGCTGCCTTTCTCCGTCAACGATATGAAGCTGATCGAGCCTGACTACTATGCTGTGTCCGCTTCCTTTGACGCGGCGGATCCGGACGCCTATCTGGATGATGCGGAGACCCGTAAGAAGAAAGCCGACAAAAAGAAAGAGGATCATGAATCCGATTATCAGGTTGTGGACGAGGTACCGTACTGGTTCAACGGCGCCGGATTCACCAATGGCAGCCGGACAGGGCTTTTCCTGATTCGCAAGCCGGCCGACGGAGCTCCGGAAATCCGCCGCGTTACACCGCCGGACTTCTTTCTGGATTCTTTTATCGTTGAAGACGGAATTATTTACTATACCGGCTCGACGCGCGAGCGCCGCATGTCGCTGACGAATCATCTTTTCTGCTATGATCCCTCCGCCAATGCTCTGTCGACGCTCTATGACGGAGATGATCTCTCGATCGGCGATCTTTTCTTCTGGAAGGGTGAGCTCTATATGATAGCTTCCGACATGAAGGAATACGGCATCAACGAGACAGGCCGTTTCTGCAAGTATCATGACGGAGCCGTAACTCCGCTGGCGAAGCCGGAGATCTCCATCTACAACTCCGCCTGCAGTGATACCGGGCTTGGCGGCGGCAGTGAGCGCCATATGTCCGGTGACCGT
>CACZPA010000099.1 GCA_902782895.1 uncultured Eubacteriales bacterium | reverse complement strand
GAAGCCGCCAAGGCAGAGGCCGAAAAGAAGGCCGCTGAGGAAGCAGCTAAGGCAGAGGCTGAGAAGAAGGCCGCTGAGGAAGCAGCTAAGGCAGAGGCTGAGAAGAAGGCCGCTGAGGAAGCAGCTAAGGCAGAGGCTGAGAAGGCTGCTGAAGAAGCCGCGGCTGTCGATGATACACCTCTCAATTCTGTTATGGGTGTGAATTCTTACAACGGCCATACAGAAACCTACTACAACATGTACATGGGCGAGCTGATTGACGCGATGAACCGCGGCGGTTGGGCCTATAATGACTGCATCAACAAAGATATCATTGACAATATCCTGGATACCAGCGGATACTGGATCCGCAGTGACGGATGCAAGATGTTCGGCGATTACATCATTCTCGCCGCGAGCGCGAGCGAGTACGCAAGAGGATCCATCGTCCTGACTTCCCTTGGCTGGGGAATGGTCATCGACAGAGGCGTCGGCCCTGGTGTCATCGATATCGCTGTTAACTGGTAACAATTTTGAAACGATCGAACCCCTTTCGGACTCCGGAAGGGGTTTTAGTTTGGTCTATCAGGGTTGCTGGTTCTCATTTTGACTCTTGTCAGCAGGCCCCCGGCAGTGTAAAACGCGATTTTTTAAAAATACACTGCCGCTTGTGTTCGTTTTGGCAGTGCAAATCGCGATTTTTGCAAAATGCACTGCCGGTGTCAGCCCTAAAGCAGCGGCGGACGTGAGAATTGGACGGCTTTCGCGGGCAAAGTGCCCTGGATCAGGACAAAAGATGGCGCCACCGGCAGTGTAAATTAGCTTTTTTTAAAAATACACTGCCGCCAGGCCTTTTGAAAAAGCCGGGGACGGATCTCGAACCGCGAGGGACGGATCTCGACACGCGAGGGATGGACCCTGGACGCCTGGGGACAGTTCTGCAGCACGGTTGTATACGATTGCATAGAAAATTATACCCCGCCGGCCGGGAAGTTTTGTCGCGCGGAGCTGGAATTTATGATACAATGGAGTCATCAAACGGCGCCGGCGCGTGAAGTGCCTGCCGCCGGCATAATAAGACTATGACAATATTACGAGGAGGTTTTGAAATGATTAAAATCTATGGAATGCCAACTTGTCCGTATTGCGATTATGTTCACGAACAGATTCAGGGACGCGAGGATGAGTTCGAATACATCAATATCGGCGAAAACATCCGCAACATGAGCGCTTTTATGCGGATGCGGGACACGAGCCCGGTCTTTGACCATTGCAAAGAAATCGGCGATGTCGGAATTCCTGCCTTTGTCTTTGAGGACGGCAGAATTTCCATCGATCCGGCAGACGCGGGGCTGATCGAGTACGGCACACCCAACGCCTGCTCGATCGAAGATCACAAGAACGGCAGAAAAGGCTGCTAAGCTCTTTACACCAGCCGTATCTCCAGCCGGATCGGGTAGTGGTCGCTGGGGTAGACGCCGTTGTATGTCGTGCGGACCACTTTGTACTGTAACACATCGAGCCCGTTCTTGGAGACCAGGAAATAATCGATCGTCTTGTAGTCGGGCTTCTCGCCCCAGGCGTGATAAGTAGCGCCGGAATCCGTATCGTCCGTGCGGTATTTCGCGTCGTCAAAAAGCGCAGTGGCCGCGCGATAGGTTTCACTGCTTTCAAAATCATTCAGATCGCCCATGATCACGCAGGGCATACCGCAGAATTCACGCAGTTTCTGCAGGATGAGTCGAATCCCGTTAATACGTGCCTCTTCGCTTACATGGTCCAGATGCGTGTTGAAAACCGCAAGCTCCTTGCCGTCCGCCTTCTGACGCAGCAGCACGTAGGAGCAGGTGCGGTAGCACGCCGCACCCCAGCCTTTCGACATCCGGTCGGGCGTCTCACTCAGCCAGAAAGTGCCTTTTCCCGTCAGCTCAAATTTAGACAAGTTATAGAAAATCGGGCAGCCCTCGGGGTTGCCGCTGTCGTCGCGGTAATCGATGAAGCTGCCGTATCCCCGCAGCGCGCGGCCGATGCGGTCATAGTGCACCTGCATGCATTCCTGCAGACCGATGATGTCAGCATGCGTGTTGATCAGCGTATGCACCATCAGCGGCGCGCGATAATACCAGTTCCGCTTGCCCTGGTCGCTGTCGGTGTGGCAGCGGACATTCGCACTGACGACCGTGATGGGGGAGACGGCATCCGACCACTTCCCAATGTCAAAAACCGGATCGTAATCGAAGGCGACCCACTGCCCGTCCTGCAGCGTTTCGCACCTCCATCCAGGCACGCTATCCTGGTCCTTGATGCGCACCGGAATGAAAGCATCGATCAGGCAGTCCGGCAAGGGATCCTCGAGATCCTGCCAGCCATGCGCGTCGATCCGGTCGTTCCAGTCCGAATACAGAGACTCCAGCGAATCATAAGCTATGTCGAAGGAGCTTGTCACCGCGTCCGGCCGGTCATATTCAAAAAGATAGATGCCATCATCCGGAATATCGCAGAGCATGATTTTGCAGACAGAATCGTCTTCGCACGGGGCCGCGTTTTTTTTCAGATAAGCGTATTTTCTCATGTTGAACTTACCTCTGTGAATTCATTGGATTTCTCTCATTATATCATATCATAAATTTCGGAAGATGAGAATCTTTCCTTGAAAAACTGCGGCTTCCGTGGTATATTAAACCCAGCAAAGCTGTACTTCGATTCTATTCTGTTTTATGGAGAAACCAAATGATTCTGCATTCCATTTTACTGATCGGACAGTCCAATATGGCGGGGCGCGGCGATATGTCGCAGGCGGAGCCGCTTGCGGAGCCGAGACTCAAAGTACTGAAAAACGGCAGATGGCAGAAGGCTTTCCGCCCGGTCAACTATGACAGACCGTTTGCGGGCGTCAATCTGGCAGAGTATTTCGCAGAGGAGTATATCCGGGACCATGACGCGGACGTAGGGCTGATCCCCTGCGCGGACGGCGGTACGTCGCTGGATCAGTGGCATGTGGGCGGTCTGCTGTACGATCACGCCGTGGCGATGGCGCGGCTCGCGTCCCGCACTTCCACGATCGCGGCCGTGCTCTGGCATCAGGGCGAGACGGACTGCTATCCGAACCGCTGGCCGTTCTACGCGGAGAAATTCCGCAAGATCGTCGAGGGATTCCGCAGGGATCTGCCGATCGGAGACGTGCCTTTCCTCGTGGGCGGACTGGGAGACTTTCTGAAGGATTGCCCGCATAATCCGCCGATTTCAGGCTATGATCAGATCAACGAGCAGCTGCGGGAGGTCG
The DNA here is from genome assembly GCA_902782895.1 of uncultured Eubacteriales bacterium. Classification (GTDB taxonomy): domain Bacteria; phylum Bacillota; class Clostridia; order Lachnospirales; family Bianqueaceae; genus RUG12817. Next base: position 8,054 of record CACZPA010000099.1, on the reverse strand, counting down.
CGGAGAGCACACCGATGATGGGATATGTCCCCGCGGACGGGCTGACAAGCAAACCGGACCTGCTGCATTTTGACACCGCGTCGCTGAAGATCTTCGGCAGGCGGTATTATAACGTGTTCTGTGCTTTGGAGAACCATGATAAAGAATTCCCGGACAAACCGGGAGAGGACGCCGCGATCCGGAGCGATCTGGAGCTGCTGTGAGCAGACGCGGGACAGAAAAGGAGACAGAGATGAAAGTATTACTGATCAACGGAAGCCGCCGGGAAAAAGGCTGCACCTATACCGCGCTGCGGGAGGTAGCCGGCGCATTGGAGAAAAACGGTATCGAGACGGTCATGCTGCATGTCGGCAAACGCGCGCTGAACGGCGGGATCGACGTGCTTGTGCATGAGGCCGCGGAGGTCATGAAGGACTGCGACGGATTGGTCGTCGGTTCGCCGGTCTATTACGCCTCACCGAGCGGCGAAGTGCTGGCTTTCCTGGACAGATTTTTCTGGAGCCATAAGAAGATCCTGGAATTCAAGCCCGGAGCGGCGGTCGTTTCCGCGCGCCGTGCCGGAACAACTGCGTCGATCGACGTGCTGAACAAGTATTTCACGATCAACCAGATGCCGCTTGTTTCCTCACGTTACTGGACCATGGTTCACGGCAATACGCCGGATGAGGTGGTGCAGGACGAGGAGGGTATGCTGGTTATGCGCGCGCTCGGCAACAATATGGCCTGGCTGCTCAAGAGCATCGAGGCAGGACGCGCCGCGGGAATCGCGCTGCCGGAGCAGGAAGCATCGCGTTCGACCAATTTTATCCGCAGGAATCCGGTGGGCTGAGCTGGTCAGGGACAATTCAGATTATACGCAACAGGGGGATATATCATGAAAGCAAGAGCTATTGACACAAAACTGATCGTACGTCCGATCGTCGGATGCCTGACGCATTCGCATTTCTGGGAAGGCCCGTGCCGTGCCGGCCGCAAAGAGAACATGACGCCGGAAGCCGAAAAAGCAGCGGCGGACCGTGGATTTGCCCATGCCTGCAAGGTGCTGGAAGGCGCGTCCGATGAGATGACGCTGCTGCCCGCAGTCGATGCGCGTTATGATGAGAAATTTGTCGTTCCGCAGGAGGTCTACGCACAGATCGAGGAAGACATGGACAAGGTCGATTTCTTCCTGTGCATGAACTGGAGAATTCCGAAGCTGGAGCGCTATCATAAGCCCGTCGTCATTATGCAGAACGGCAACGAAGGCATCGATTTTGCCGCGTACTGCCGCTCCATCGGCGTGGAAGCCTATGTCTGCATGGATCTGCAGGATCTGAACGAGCTGGCGCATCTGCTCTGGGTGCGCAAGGCCGTCGCTAATACCCGCGCGCTCGTGCTGACCGCCGGCGGACTGCCGACATTTGGCATGCAGAGCCTGATCCGCGATCCGGAGCTCATCCGCCAGAGATACGGCCTCGAAGTGATCAAGCTGCCTTTTGACAGCATTGTGCCTTATATGGACGCGATCACCGATGAAGAAGCCCGTCCGATCGCGGAAAAGATGCTTGCCGGGTCCACCGACACCCGCGTCAACACGGAATGGTTTATCAACGATATCAAATATTATCTGGCAGCCCGCAAGATGATGGACGTTTATGACTGCAACGCGTTCTCGACGGCCTGCCATGAGCTCTGCACGTCGGAAATCCCGCAGAACCGCAAATTCACGCCTTGTGTCTGTCATTCGCTGCTCAAGGATCAGGGCATTCCGAGCGCCTGCGAAGAGGATCTGAACGCGCTGACCGCGATGACGATGATGATGTATCTGGCCCATCGGCCGGCTTTCATGGGCAATCCGGAATATGTTTCCGACGAAATGCTCAAGATCCATCACGCGGTTCCGGCCCTGCAGATGAACGGATTCGGGACAAAACCGCTCGAATACAAGCTCTGGGCCTTCACCGGACAGGGATTTGGCGGCAAGCTGCAGGTCGATTTCACGCAGAATGAGCAGGACGAAGTAACGCTCGGCCGCGTGAATCCCATGGGCGATACGCTCTGTGTCAAGATCGGCAAGGTCATCCGCAGCGAGTTCCAGGAGGTTTACTGCAGCCCGTTCTATTACATTCAGATGGACGACGCGAGGACCTTCATGCATAACCTGGCCGGTTTCGGACATCATCAGGTGCTCGTCTTCGGCAATTACATGAAGCAGCTGAAGGAACTTGCGAAGATTATGCACTTTGAAGTGCTGGAAGGATAAAAATGATATATCTGAATCAGGCGGCGACGTCCTGGCCGAAGCCTGAAAGCGTGCTGGCAGCGTATGAACAGAGCGTTCGTGCGCTGCCTTCTTCGCAGTTTCGGAGCTCGGCGGGGCTGCAGAGGGCGGCCCGGTCGGCGGCAGCCGGGGACAGTACTCTGATCGGCAACGGCGGCGCGGTCATGAATGACGACGTGATCGGAGAAACGCGGCAGGTGCTGGGGCAACTCGTCGGGATCCGGGATACGGGACGGATCTTTTTTTCGTCAGGCGCAACGGATTCGGCAAATGCGATCGTTTACGGGCTGCCTTTTGACAGCCTGGCTGTTTTCGCGACGGAGACGGAACACAATAGTGTGCTGCGGCCGCTTCTGAATCTGGTGGAGCCCGTCTGCGGCCCGCAGAACGGAGAGGTGCGGATCATTCCCTGTGACGAGACCGGATATGTAGCGCCGGAAGCGGCTGCCAGAGCGCTCGAAGGGATATGCAAGCCGGCGGCTGTTTTTGTGAATCATATGTCCAATGTGACGGGACGGATTCAGGATATCGCCGCGATCGCGCGGGTCGTGCATCAAAAGGATGCGATTCTGATCGTGGACGCCGCGCAGAGCGCGGGATGTATTCCGATCTGTGTGGACGAATGGGGCATCGACGCGCTGATCCTGACCGGGCACAAGAGTCTGTACGGCATGCAGGGGACAGGCGCGTATTATGTCCGGGACGGAATTCCTTTCCGGCCGTATCGTTATGGAGGGACGGGACGCGACAGCCGAAAGCTGTACTATAGTGACAAACCGCCGTTTGATTACGAATACGAGGTCGGGACGCAGAACGGACCGGGGATCGCGGCGCTAGGCGCGGGTGCGCGCTATTGTCTTGAGCGTGGAGTGGACGCGATCGCGGCGCATGAGCGAGGGTTGATGAGCGCCTGCAGCCGCGCGCTTCGGGAGATTCCGGGAGTGACGGTTTACGGTCATGGGGACAGTTCAGCTGATAGCTTGGGACAGAACGCCTATGGCCCGGTCCTGAGCTTCAACATCGACGGGATGAAAGCCGGGGACGTGGCGTATATCCTGCAGAACGCGTATGGAATCGTCGTGCGGGCCGGCCTGCAGTGCGCGCCGCTGATTCATCAGGAGATGGGGACGTATGAGAACGGGACAGTTCGCGTCAGCGTATCGGATATGAATACTATGGCTGAGATCGAAGAGCTTGTCCGGGCCGTCCGGGAGATCGCGGGGTCTGTCGGGGCTGCTGCGGGGCATGCAGCCGACGCGGCGAATGACGCGACGGATGACGCTGCCAGTACAGCAGATTTACACGTGAAGGGAAGGCGCCTATGAAGATAGTTGAGATTATCCCTTCCCGCGAAAACTGCGTGGAAGCGGGCTGGTACGCCTATGACTATATGCTGGACAAGCCGGTCGACAAGCAGCTGATCGACGCGCTGCGGCCGCTTGGCAGCATGACCTACCTCGGGATGCTGCGCAAGCCGTTTTTCAAGATCGACACGGCTGAGTATTCGATCAAAGGACTTGAAGGGGACAGCTTTTTCCGGATCGCGGTAGACGACCAGAGGCGCGAGTCCCTGGAGAAGGTCAACGCGTTCCTGGAGACGCTGGAATGACTATCGAAAGGCTGCTGAACGACTGTTGGAAGACCAAGGTATTCAGGCAGGCCTTTCTGCAACCGTTTTCGCTGGCAGAATGATTCGGCGAAAGCGTTCGTTTTTCGACTTTGGATCTGGGATGAAAGGCGAGTTTCAGAGGGCCGGCGGTATATTTTTAAAAAACGCAAAAACGTACCGCTGGTTTACTGCTATAGACTCCACTGCTGGCGGTATGAATCTCGATTTTTAATAAATATACCGCCGGTTTTTATAGAACAGATGCAGTTTTCGAACGGGTTCCGTCTTGAAAAGCAAAAAAAGCCGCCACTCTATCGAGAAAGATGGCGACGCCGGCGGTACAAAACGCACTTTTTTAAAAATATACCGCCGGTCACTCAAAAAACCGGCGGTACAAAACACGGATTCTGCAAAATATACCGCCCGCTGCCTTCAAAAACAAACTATAAATCAACCGGCAGCTTCCGGCAACCGACTTCGGACAGGGTGTTCCCGCCAGCCGGGAGTTGCGCCGGCAGTTTTTTTGTCGGGCTATTTTGCGCTATAGGACAGAACTAACAGCAGATCTGGCGAAGAACTTTACAGCGCGGCCTTGATCTTGGCGATCAGCTCGTCGTACTCCGCGTCGGAGAGGAGCGTTTTGCCGGGGTTCATTTCGAAGACGGTGCCCCACTCAAACTGATCTTTGTACTTGGGGACCATATGGACGTGGAAGTGGCCGCCCTTGTCGTTGTACATGCCGTAGTTGACCTTGTCGGGATGGAAAACCTTCTGCAGAGCCGCGGATACATGCGCGACGTCGCCGAAGAAAGCGGTCCGCTCTTCATCGGTCATATCGACGATATCGTTCAGGTGGCGCTTGGTCGCGACGATGACGCGGCCGGGATGGCTCTGTTCCTTAAAAAGATAGAGGATGCCTGCCTCCAGTTCGCAGATCTTAATACCAAACTGAGCGAGCAGCTCGCCCTCCATACAATAAGCACAATTCGGATCTTTCATATTCAACATGTCCTTTCTCCGCTGCGCGGTTAAGATGAATTCATTGTACCCGATACAGCGCAATTTGTCAAAATGATTTCGACGGGATTGCCCTGAATCTATGGACAGTCACGGCGATTTCATGTTATAATACGGCAACATGGGGCTTTATGGCCCGTGCAACTATCCAGATCAGCCAAGGAGGGAACCATATGCGCAAAAGCATGGATGAGACATTCGGATCGATGGTTTTCAATGACGCTGTCATGCAGAACCGTCTCCCAAAGAATGTGTACCATGCCCTGAAGAGGACGATGGAGCTGGGAAAAGGCCTGGATCCGTCGATTGCCGATACCATCGCGGCCGCGATGAAGGACTGGGCGGTAGAGAAGGGCGTGACACATTATACGCATTGGTTCCAGCCGATGACGGGCGTAACCGCGGAGAAACACGACAGCTTTATCTCGCCGGCCGGTCAGGGCAAGGTCCTGATGGAATTCTCCGGCAAAGAGCTGATCAAGGGCGAATCTGACGCTTCGAGCTTCCCGTCCGGCGGCCTGCGCGCGACGTTTGAGGCGCGCGGCTATACGGCCTGGGATCCGAGCTCATACGCGTTTATCAAGGACGGAGTCCTCTGCATTCCGACTGTTTTCTACTCCTATAACGGTGAAGCGCTTGATAAAAAAGGCCCGCTGCTGGCGTCGGCCGAGACGCTCAACCGCCAGACCATGCGGATCCTGAAGCTTTTCAACACGCAGGCCAGCCACGCGGATGCGATGGTCGGCCCCGAGCAGGAGTATTTCCTGGTGGACAAAGAGCTCTACGATCAGAGAGAAGACCTGCGCTTCTGCGGACGGACGCTTTTCGGCGCGAAACCGCCTAAGGGACAAGAGCTGGACGATCATTACTACGGCGCGATCGCGCCTAAGATCGCCGGTTTCATGGCCGAGCTGAACGAAGAGCTGTGGAAGCTTGGCGTTCTGGCCAAGACTGAGCACAACGAAGTCGCTCCGGCGCAGCATGAGCTTGCTCCGGTGTATACAAACGTCATCGCGGCGACGGATCAGAACCAGCTGACGATGGAAACCATGCAGAAGGTCGCGCTCCGGCACGGTCTGGTCTGCCTGCTCGCGGAGAAGCCTTTTGACTATGTCAACGGCAGCGGCAAGCACGATAACTGGTCGATTTCCACGGATACGGGCCTGAATCTGTTCGATCCGGGCGATTCGCCGATCGAGAACGCGCAGTTCCTGCTGTTTATGACGGCGGTGGTCGCGGCGGTCGACGAATACCAGGAGCTGCTGCGCATGTCGGTCGCGAGCGCCGGCAACGATCATCGTCTGGGCGTCAGCGAAGCGCCTCCGGCCATCATCAGCATCTATCTGGGGACAGAACTCGAAGAGATCGTAACGTCGATCATCACCGGAGCGGTCTACGACCCGCGCACGAAGGAAGAGATGAAGGTCGGCGTGCATATCCTGCCGCGTTTCGCGAAGGATACAACGGACCGCAACCGCACGTCGCCGGTCGCTTTTACCGGCAATAAGTTCGAGTTCCGTATGCCGGGCGCTCCCCAGTCGATTTCCGAGCCCAATATCGTGCTGAATACTTCTGTTGCCGAGATCCTGCGCCGCTACGCGGACCGGCTCGAGCCGGCAGAGGATTTCAACACCGAGCTGAACCGTCTGATCAAAGAAGAATTGACTGCGCATCAGAGGATTATTTTCAACGGCAACGGCTATGGCGAAGAGTGGAAGAAGGAAGCGGCGCGCCGCGGTCTGATGAATCTGCCGACGCTGCCGGATGCCTCGCCGTATTATGTCTCTCAGAAGAGCATCGATCTGTTCGGACGGCACAGGATTTTCTCCGAGCAGGAGCTCATCGCGCGCAACGACATCTATCTGACGAACTACAGCAAGGTGCAGCATATCGAGGCAAACGTCATGGTCGATATGGCCCGCCGCCAGATCGTTCCGGCGGTCGAGGCTTACATCAAGGAGCTGACGGATATGGCTGTCGGCAAAAAAACGCTGGGCATTACGGCCGCGTATGAGACGGACAAGATCAACCGCCTGACTGAGCTGCTCGGGCAGCTTGCCGCGCAGACCGAGAGTCTTGCGGAAGCCGCGGAGGCATCCCGCTGCGAGGATCATCAGAAGGAAGCGGAGTATTACCGCGACAACGTGATCCCGGCGATGAAAGCCGTCCGCGGGACGGCCGACGAGCTGGAGACCATCGTCGACGCGAAATACTGGCCCTTCCCGGTCTACAGCGATCTGCTGTTCCGGGTGTAAAAGGGACACAAAAGAAGTACAAAAGGAACACATAAGTAACAACAAAGAAACATGAGGAACCGGGTATGAGTATTCGAGCAGTTTTGATGGATATGGACGGAACCCTTCTGGGTAAGAGTCAGGTAGCGGTTTCCATCCGCAATATGAACACTTTGCAGAAGGTGATGGAGAAGGGCGTACACGTGATTCCCTGCACCGGACGCGTTTTCAATATGATGCCGCCGCAGCTTCTGACACAGCCCGGCTACCGCTATTATATAACGAGTCACGGCGCGCGTGTGTATGACCGCGACACCAATACCAGCCTCTATACGGACCTGATCCCGGCGGAACAGTCTGCCGAGCTGATGAGATTTCTGGAGGGCAAGGGACTCTATAACGAGATTGCCGCGGACGCCACGATCTATTATGAGAAAAGCGTGATCGAGGATCCGGACTGGTCGGTGGTCCCGGAGCATCATGTGTGGTACGTGCGGGACAAATGGTATACAGCGGTGGATAAGCCGTCAGAGTATTTCCTGCAGCATAATACCTGTGTGGAGAAGATGAATATCTACGGTATTCCCGCGGACATGCAGCAGGAAATCTATGATACTGTCACGGCGACCGGTTATGTTTCGCATACACGTCCCGGAGCCGGGCCCAATCTGGAATTCCTGCACTGCACGCTGAACAAACTGAACGCGGTGGAAGAGGTGCTCGCGAGACTCGGTGTTTCCTATGAGGAAACGCTCGCGATCGGCGACAGCAGCAGTGATCTGGAGATCATCAAGGCCTGCGGCGTAGGGATCGCCATGGGCAACGCGCCGGCTGCGATTAAAGAAGCGGCGGACGATGTTACCGGCCTGAATACGGAGGACGGCCTTGCAGAGGCCTTGGAGAAATATCTGCTGTAAGGCATATCTGGCGTGAG
>CACZPA010000098.1 GCA_902782895.1 uncultured Eubacteriales bacterium | reverse complement strand
GCTGACAGGCGGGACACCGGAGTCGATGACCGCGATGCTGGAGGGACTCGGTGTGGACGCGCTGGGCATCAACTGCAGCCTGGGACCGCGCGAGATGATCCCGACGGTAAAACGTTTCCTGAACGCGGCTTCCGTCCCTGTTGTCGTCAATCCGAACGCGGGACTGCCGCGCATCGAGGACGGTGTGACCGTATACGATATCGGGCCGGAGGAATTCGCCGCGCAGATGGCTCTGATTGCGGCGCTCGGCGTGCAGGGCGTCGGCGGCTGCTGCGGTACGACACCGGAACATATCCGCAGGCTGATCGAGACCGTGCGGCCGATGCCTTTTGTCCCAGTGACCGCGAAGAATCATACGGTTATCAGTTCTTTTTCACAGACCGTTGAGATCGGGGACAGACCGATCATCATCGGTGAGCGGATCAATCCGACCGGAAAGAAAAAGCTCAAGGCCGCTCTTGTTTCCGGCGATATGGATTATGTGCTCGGCGAGGGCCTGAAGCAGGAGGCGCAAGGCGCGGACGTGCTGGACGTGAATACGGGACTTCCGGGCATCGATGAGGCGGCGGTCCTGTCAAGCGCTGTGAAAGGCCTGCAGGGGATTCTTTCCCTGCCGCTGCAGATCGATACGGCGGACCCGGCCGCGATGGAGGCCGCGATGCGCCTGTATAACGGCAAACCGATGGTCAATTCCGTCAACGGCAAGCAGGAAGTGATGGATAAGGTTTTCCCGCTGATCCGCAAGTATGGCGGTGTTGTGGTCGCGCTGCTGCTGGATGAGGACGGGATTCCGCAGACGGTGGAAGGGCGGCTTGCGATCGCCCGCAGGATCCTGGCGGAAGCGGACCGGTACGGAATCCAGCCGAAGGATATCGTATTCGACGCGTTGGCGCTGACGATCTCGGCGGAGCCGGAAGCGGCGCTGACCGCGCTCGGAACGATCGCGAAGATCCGCACGGAGCTCGGCGGACACAGCATATTGGGCGTTTCCAATATATCATTCGGACTGCCGCGCAGAGAGATCGTGAATTCGCATTTCCTGTCGATGGCGCTCTATGCGGGCCTGTCCTGCGCGATTCTGAATCCGGGCAGCGAGGAGATGCGAGAGAGCATCCGGGCTTATCTGGCCCTATCCGGCAAGGATCCGCAGTGCGGAGAATATATTTCGGTTTACGCAGGGACAAAAGCGCCTTCCGCGCAGGTGGCTGCGTCGGGCAGCACGGTGAAGAGCGGCACGGCAGGGACAGATGCCAGATCTACCGCCAAATCCGCCGCGACGGATGCGGAGATGACAATAGGCGCCTGCATTGAACGCGGCCTTGTGCAGCGTGCCGGTCTGCAGACGGAGAAACAGATCGCAGGCGGACGGGACGCGATGGAGATCGTGAATCAGGAAGTCATTCCGGCTCTTGACCGGGTCGGGAAGGATTTCGAAAAGAACGTCATTTTCCTGCCGCAGCTGATCCAGAGCGCCGAGGCGGCGAAAGCCGCTTTTGCCGCGGTGAAGCAGAGTATGCAGGGCACGACCCGCGAGATCAAGGGCAAGGTCATTCTGGCGACGGTAAAGGGCGATATTCACGACATCGGTAAGAATATCGTCAAGGTTTTGATGGAAAATTACGGGTACGAGGTCATCGATCTCGGACGTGACGTGGATCCGCAGATGATCGTGGACACTGCCCGCAGCGAGCAGGTCCGGTTGGTGGGATTAAGCGCGCTGATGACGACGACGGTCCCCAGCATGGAGGAGACGATCCGTCTGCTGCATCAGGAGCTTCCGGGCGTTCTGACGATGGTCGGCGGCGCGGTCATGAATGAAGAGACGGCCGCGAGGATCGGAGCGGATTATTATGGGAAGGACGCGATGGCAAGCGTCCGGATCTGCGATCAGGTCTTTTCCGGAAATTGACAGCACACGATATCCGCGGTATAATCAGGCTGTAAGGTTACGGCGGAAAAGAGGGTTCGTGATGCAAAGAAGCAAGAGTACGGCCGCGTATATTTATCTTCTGATCACTTTCTTCCTGTGGGGCAGTATGTACGTCGCGGGCAAATTCGCGATGCAGTCGCTGCCCACGTTTACGGTTTGTTTCTTTCGGTTTGTCGTCGCTTTTCTGACGCTCACACTGCTGCAGAAATTCCAGACCGCGCGCAGGGGCGGATCAGATGGTGCAGCCGGAGACGGAGATCCATCGGACGGCCATCCGTCAGACAGAAAACTGTCGGACAATAATCCATCGGACGGCGCGAAACTGACCGTGATCGAGAAGAAGGACCGGCCCTATATCGTTCTGATCGGTGTGCTCGGATACTTTATGTCGGCAGGTTCGACTTTCTTCGGGACGAGGTACGCCGGCGCGTCGCTTTCGTCCCTGATGAACGCGATGAATCCGGTCACGATCTCGATTTTCGGTGCGCTGATCCTCAAAGAGAAGCTGAGCCTGCGCAAGTGTCTCGGCATCGCGCTCGCGATCGTCGGTGTCTATGTCATTCTCGCGAAGAGCGAGGGCGGCAGCCTGCTCGGCGTGCTTTTCAATATTCTGGCTGTCGCGCTGTGGTCGCTGGTTTCGGTCATGGTCCGCAAAGTGACGCAGAAATATGACCCGATCACGGTGACGCGCAGTGGTATCGGCGTAGGCCTGGTCTGTTATCTGGTCGCGGCCGGCGTGGAAACGGCCATCAACGGCATCCCGCAGTTCACGCTTCCGGTTGTCCTTTCCCTGCTGTACATGGGCGTTTTCGGGACGGCGGCGGCTCATACACTGTGGAATCTTTCCCTGCAGAGGCTCGAGGCAAGCACCTGTTCAGCCTTTTATCCGCTGCAGCCGCTCGTGTCCGCACTGCTCGGCATGTGGCTGCTGCACGAAGAGAACGGGCCGCGTTTCTGGATCGGGGCGGTCCTGATCATCGCGGGTATTTTAATCAGTCTGATTCATTCGGACAGGCAGTCTGTCCATCCAATAACATCAAAACAGGAGTGAAACATTATGAAAATCGGAATCGGTAATGATCATGTCGGTTATGAGATGAAGGACGCGATCATCAATCACCTGAAGGAGCGTGGATTTGAGGTCGTGGATTATGGCGCGTATTCTTCTGAACGCTGCAATTATCCGGTATACGGCGAGAAGGTCGCGAACGCGATCGTAAACGGTGAGGTCGATCTGGGCGTCCTGATCTGCGGAACGGGCGTCGGTATTTCGCTGGCGGCCAACAAGGTCAAAGGCATCCGTGCCTGCGTCTGCAGCGAGCCCTATACCGCGAAGCTCTCCAGAATGCACAATAACGCGCAGATCATTGCTTTCGGCGCGCGTGTTATCGGACCGGAGCTCGCAATGATGATCGTGGACGAATTCATCGACGCGGAGTTCCAGGGCGGACGCCACGCAGAGCGCGTCAGCCTGATCACGGACATCGAGAACCGGCAGAAATAAGCGGGAATCGGGACGCCCTATCACAACCTGCACGCGGAGGAATAATATATGAAAATCCTTGATTTCGGTTCCTTGAACCTGGACCATTTCTATTCGGTGGACCATATCGTTGAGCCGGGCGAGACGCAGGACACTCTGGCGATCGAGACGCTTTCCGGCGGCAAGGGCCTGAACCAGGCGGTCGCGATCGCGAAGGCGGGCCTC
>CACZPA010000097.1 GCA_902782895.1 uncultured Eubacteriales bacterium | reverse complement strand
GACTGCTGGGCGGACGCCTTGCGAACGCCCCGGACAATGTACAGGCGCTCTATGATGCTTTCCCGGTAAAACGCACCCCGGTGGAGTGGGCGTTCCGCTGGCTGTGCAATCATCCGGAGGTCGCTACGGTTCTGTCGGGCTGCAATGAAGCGGAGCAGATCGACGACAACCTGCGCATCTTTGATACCGTGGAGGCCGGCGCCATGTCAGAGGATGAGCTGAAACTGATGGATGACGTGCGCAAGGCATATCTGAGCCGCACCAAGATCGGATGTACCGGCTGCCGTTACTGCATGCCTTGCCCGAACGGCGTCAACATTCCGGGGACTTTCTCCATCTGGAACAATGCGTCCCTGTACAATCTCGATCCCAAGAAAGACCGTGGATTACGCCGGATGATCGAGAACGGCGAGACGCCCGCAAACTGCATTGAGTGCGGTGCCTGCGAAGCGGCCTGTCCGCAGCATCTGGGCATTATCGAGGGCCTGAAGCTCGCATGGAAGGAACTGAACGGGTAAGAAAGTGCGGGTAAGATAATACGTGCAGGCCGGTGCGGGGAACGTCGCGTCGAGCATATTGTAATGGAGGTATTCTGTGGAGAGACAGAGTCAAAAGAAACGCAGGTCCGGACAGAATGCCGGGTTATGGAAGGTAATGGCCGTCGTTTTTCCGATGGGACTGGCAGGGGCGGCGGCCGCCTATCTGACACTTGAGATTCTTATTAATACGGGACCGTGGGGAGTGCCGCTGCTCTTTCTCTATCTGGCGGTCCTCCTTGCGATCGGTTTTTATATTCCGCACAAAAGGGCCAAGAACGAGTTTCATTTCCGGGCAGGGGATGAGCTTTTCTACGCGGCCTATCCGAAGGAATTGAAAAAGGCCTTGCAGAAGGCGGAAGAGGCGGGGATCGATCCGGAGAGAATGGATGCGCTGGAGCGGTGCCGTGCGCTTGCCGGGCCGCTGCCGGAGGAGAATCCGTTGGAAGCAGACCACCTGCGCAGGCGAGGCAGGATGTTTGAGTTTTTCTCCGGACTGTTGGTTGCAGCCCCGATTCCGGTGCTTATATATCGTGCGGTCCCGGCGCTCGGCAGGCTGCTGCCGCTGTCATTCCGGAGCGATTTCACGGGATTGTTTTCGATAATCGGCGCTGCGCTTCTGTTGCTTGTAGTCGTCCTGATCATCAGACGCAGAGACATCCCTTATCTTACCGGAGCTACGGCCGTCGTCCTTCTTCTGAATGTCTGGGCATGTTTTGTGACGTTCAGCCTGACGAAAAAAACGACGTTGCCGGACATTCTGATCAGCTTTGTCTGTTTCGTGCTGTTTATTCTGGGGAAAGTCTTGCTGCCGCGGCTCGCCGGTGATCTGCGCAGCCCAAGGCAGAAAGCCGCGGACAGAAGAGAATTCAATCTGGAGCTTTTCACACTGAGAGTCATCGACGAAGAAGAGCTGAAGTACCGCCTGACAAAGGATTAAGGAAAGTCCGCGAAAGAACCGTTCAACCGCATGCATCCCTACCACTGGACCGGAGAGGCCCCGACACCGTTCGCGACGGCGGAGTCGGCTCCATCAACCTTGCTTTTTTAAGTCGGCCATACAGAACAAATCGCAAAAATCGCAAAAAGTTCTGCTCCTTTTGAGCCTCTGTACAGAACGGGCGCCATAAAATGCAAAAAAGTTCTGTATGGATTCTCGGGGAACCACCTGTCCGTACAGAACTAAAACTCAAAAATGACGTTTTGTTCTGTATAAAACGAGGGAAAAGTACAGAACAAAACGCGAAAATTTCAAAAAGTTCTGTACAAAAGGCCGGGGACAGTTTTCTCCCAGCAGAACAAAATGCGAAAATGAAAAATAGTTCTGTACACGGCCGACGGAATGCGTCGTGAATGACTTCCTTGTTTTCACAGCTGCATTCTCCTTAAACGATAATAATGGTAAATAAATTACCGAAACCCTTGACATCAAACGGTAATTATGGTAGTATCGGAAACGCAAGGGAGGGTGAAAGCAATGATGACAATCGAAGAGATGCGAAAACGCAAGCGTCAGCTGGAATATACGAATGCGCAGCTGTCCGATATGACGGATATCCCTCTTGGGACACTGAATAAGATCCTGTGCGGGGCAACAAAGCATCCGCGGCCTGAGAATATGGCAGCCCTGGAGCGGGTTTTGCGGGATACAAACTATACTTATGGATACCGGCCCTCGGATCCGGTTATGGTCGCAGACTCGTCGGTTACTTATAGAGAACGGAAGGCGGACGAGTCACGCGGGAAAAAGCCTGGTGAATTTACTGTTGACGATTATTACGCGATTCCGGACGATCAGAGAGTAGAACTGATCGACGGCGTGTTCTATGATATGGCGGCTCCGACCGTAGAGCATCAGCTGCTCATCGGATCGATATATGCGCAGATTCTGGCTTTTATCCAGGAGAGGAAGGGCAGATGTGTTCCTCTCGTTTCGCCTGTGGATGTCAAGCTGGATGCGGATAATAAAACCATGGTGCAGCCGGACGTGATCGTAGTCTGTGATCGGGAACGGATCACGAAAAAGGGCGTGCTGGGCGGTCCGGATTTTGTCCTGGAGGTTGTTTCCCAATCTTCCATTATGAAAGATTATATTAAAAAAGCCGCCAAATACGAGGCGGCTGGTGTGCGGGAGTACTGGATCGTCGATCCGTTGAGCCGACGGATTCTGACCTATGATTTCGCGGAGGGCAGCGAGCCCGGTATTTATCCGCTTTCCGGGAAGGTCGCGGTCGCGATCTTTAATGGGGAGCTGCAGATCGATTTTGACGAATATCAGGAATTTCTGTAATGGATCGTAGATCGGATAGCCAGGTCAATCGGATAGCCAGGTCAAGAGGCAGAATCAGGGAGCAGATCGGAAAGCATGGCTTCTATAAGAGCACGGCGGTCTTTGATTTCCAGACGGTAACAGTGACCGGACGGGTCATCCCGCAGAAATGTCTGTCCGGGCCGGTCGCTGAGATTGACCTCTGCCACGCAGCGGACAAAATCATACAGTTCCGGATGGAGCAGGGCTTCGACGGCATTGGCGTCATACATGGCGATATAACCCGCGCCTACGGCATCATCGTAATATCCGTTGAAAACCTCTTGCAGGCGCTGCCGTTCCGATGCGGCGGCATGCGACAAAATGGCCGCCATCGGGAGCTTCGCTTCATGGCCCAGATGCATTGGGGCGAAGACGATTTCCACGCCGGAACGGATAACGGTATCGAGCGCGGCTGGGTCGCAGTATGCGTTGAATTCCGCGAATGGCGTGATGTTGCCGGTACCGTCCTTGGAGGCGATCATGGCGTAGATCCGCTCGATGCAGGCAGATATTTCGGGATGTTCACGCAGCAGCTTCGCGACATTCGTGAGAGGGCCGAGGGTCACAAATGTCAGCTTCTCATCAGAGGCAGTGAGAGCTTCGAACATCGCTTCCGTAGCCGCGCGCGGATCCAGCGCAAAGGAGTGCGACGGCAGCCGGAATTTGCCCAGTCCACCCGCGCCGTGGACGTCCGAAGAGTCGATGTTCAGCGGGCTTGCCGTGCCACGGCAGACAGGAATATCGCCGCCCCAGATTTTGGTCAGATAAAGAGCGTTGGCCGTCGTGAGGTCAAGACTCACATTGCCGGCTACAGAGCAGACAAGCCGTACGTCGAAAGCATCGCTGCACAGGGCGATCCGCAGCGCGAGCATATCGTCGACGCCGGGATCGGTATCGATGATCAGAGGAATTTGTTTTTCCATATGCGGCAACCTCCTGTAATGATTCTATGTTTTTGAAAGCAGATATGTGTAAGGTCAGCCTGTAATCAGCCGGGCTGATTACCGACAGATTTCTTTCTGTACTGTGCCGGTGTGCAGCCTGTAACCGTCCGGAAGCACTGGATAAAATAGTTTGGCGTGTTAAAGGCGAGTCTGTCCGCAATTTCCGCGACGGACAGATCCGTTGTTTCCAGCAGGATCCGCGCCCGGGCGATTTTGGCGTCCCGGATGTAAGTGTTGATGGATTTCCCGGTCTCTTTTTTGAATTTATCGGTCAGATAATACTCGGCATAGCCGACAAGCGCCGCCAGATCCGCGGTATGGATCCGGCGGTCCAGACTAAGCTCGATATAATCGCAGCATTTCTGGATCGCGTGAGAATAATTGGGATTGGACCGGACATAATGTACCCGATAGATAAAATCGTGATACATGGCTTGCGCAAGAGCTGACAGTTCGCCGCTGTCCCGGGAATCTTCGGCGGTCTGGATATAGGAATCTCCAAGAGAATAAGCCACTTCCGGAGAGAGGCCGCCTTCAATGGCGGCGCGCGTTACAAGCGTTGTAAACACAATAATACTGGTCTTTATCTGACGCAAAGGATCTTTGCCCTGCACCGGCACGCCGGAGCTGAGGGAGAAACTGTTATGCAAAGCGCTTTGATAATTGATATCCCCCGTCCGCACCATCTGCAGAAGAGCAAGCTCGGATTGATACACCTGCATCCGGTTCCGCGGTTCTGCAGGATGATCCTGAATCCCGCCTGCGGGCAGTGTCTGATCCTGGAGAGCCTCCAGACCCAGCCGCTGTCCGGTCAAAGTATTGTGCACCATCAAAACATACCGGGAGAACGCGGCATAAGCGATCACGGGGAGTGCAGGTATATTGGTACACATTTCCTGAATCCAGGACATATTTTTAACCCCCGCCGCTTTTGTGTATAAAGTGGAACGCAGAGAGGCTTCCTTGGGGACAGTGTAGAAAACAGGACCGATGACAAAAATCAGGCTTCTTTCCCGTTCGGCTTCAAAGGTAACCGCCCACTGCATACCGATGGCTGAGCCGAAGATACGGGGTCTTGTTTCCTGTGTCTGTTCCGCCCATTCCAGCGTTTTCTGCAGAACACCCAGCGCGCGGAAAGCCTGATAAAGCATATTCTGATATGCAGTAGGACAGGAGGAAGCGATTAATTTGCCCGAAGCGTCGCAGCACCAGATATAGAGCTTTTCTCCTTCGGGAATCATGGACTGCAGAAGCAGCAGATTCTGCTCTGCACGGGTAATCCCTTGATACATGTTGTCACGTCCTTGTGCTATGGTTCTTTTATATTGTAACATCAATAAATGGAGAATGCAATCGGAATCAGCAGATAATTTGGCAGAATCAGAGCTTTCCTGCCTGTGCAAACATCTTGAATTATTGTAATTTTTATAGCTTTTTTGACTTTACGGCCATGACAGAATCCTTCTATAATGCGATTAACAGGGCAGACAGCCTGCCTAACGAAATCAAACGAATAAAGGAGATCTATCATGGAAAAGGTTCAAACTGCTTCCGCTCCCGAAAACGGCGTCGCTTACCGTAAAGCGAAACTCTGGCAGATCATTCTGGTAGCCTTCAATGCTTTCAACGGCATGGCGGTATACTTTCTGATCGGTCTGGCCAGCTATTCCGCGTCCATCGGTTATGGGATCGCGACCGTTGTGGTCGGCGGACTGCTCACGTTCACCCGTATTTTCGACGCGATCACAGACCCGCTGCTGGCTTTTGTGTATGATCGTGTCAACACGCGCTGGGGCAAGGTGCGTCCTCTGATGCTGCTTGGCTGGCTCATTCAGACGATCGGCCTTCTGTGCATGTTCAACTTCTTCTCCAGCAAAGGACATGGCATTCCGGTATTTCTGCTGTTCTATCTGATCTACATTATCGGATATACGATCGTAAATATGACAGCTCAGACGCTGCCGGCTCTGATGACCAATGATCCGAAACAGAGACCGACCGTTGGCGTATGGCAGACCGTGCTGAACTATCTGACGCCCATGGTGTTGAATATTGTCGTTTATACAAAGCTGATGCCGGCTTTCGGCGGTAGCTTTAACCAGGCCTTCCTGAACATTACGACCTGGCTGTGCGTAGCGATTTCTTTCATCGGTGTGGTCCTGGTATGCATCGGTATCTCCGAATACGACAAGCCTGAGAATTTCAAGGGCATTAAGAACGAGCGCCTGAAAGTACGCGATATGGTAGACGTGCTGAAGCGCAACAAGCCTCTGCAGAGCTACATTCTGTCCGCTGCTTCCGATAAGATCGCCCAGCAGGCGTCTTCCGCCTCCATCGTCGGCACCATGCTCAACGGGATTCTGATCGGCGATATGGGCCTTGCAACGACTCTCAGCATGATCGGTATGCTGCCTTCTATTCTTTTCGCGGCTTACGGCGCGCGTTATGCGGGCAAGCACGGACACAAGGAGTCCATCGTAACCTGGACCCGCAACTGCATTATCGCGAACCTTGTAATGATTCTGTTCTTCGTGGTTACCAATACGACGGCCGGGACACAGTCGATTTCCAAGATGGGTGTGACCATGATCGTATTTGTGGCACTGACTTTTGTGGTCAACGGTTTTGCCATGTGCGTAACGACCGCGAATACCGGATTCATGGCTGATATTATCGACTATGAGCTGGACCGCAGCGGCAAATATATTCCGGCTGTAATCAGCGGAACCTACAGCCTGGTCGACAAGATCGTTTCTTCTTTCTCCGCGGCGATCGCTACCGGTTGTGTCGCGCTGATCGGCTATACTTCTACCATGCCGCAGCCCACAGATGCCGCTACGCCCGGCGTATTCTGGATGACGATGTTCCTGCGTTACGGACTGGCGATTCTGGGCTGGATCTGCACCCTGATCGCGATGCGTTACTGCAACCTGACCAAGGGAGAAATGGTAAATGTCCAGAAGCGTATCGCGGATAAAAAAGCCGCCGCGCAAGGACAGTCTTCTGAGAATTAATGGTATAAAGGAGACCTGCAAAATGCGTAAAACAACGATACTCAAAGACGGATGGAAGTTCCTGAAGGCCGGTATTCCGCTGGAACAGGCGCTTGCCTATGCGGACAGGGGAGAGTATGTCTCTCTGCCGCACACCTGGAACGCTGTGGACGGACAGGACGGCGGGAACGACTATCACCGCGGCCTGTGCTGGTATGTACGGGAACTCAGCGCCGAAGAGCTGGCCGGGGATTGTGTGTTTCTGGAGATCGGCGGCGCCGCGATGTCCGCGGATGTATATTTCAACGGAAAGCATCTTACGCATCATGCAGGCGGATACTCTGCTTTCCGCGTCGATCTGACGGAGGAGCGTGCGGAGAAAAACGTACTGGCGATTTCTGTCAGCAATGAAAACAATGATACCGTGTATCCACAGAAGGCGGATTTCACTTTCTACGGCGGGCTGTACCGCGAAGTGAAGCTGATCTCCGTTCCGCAAGAGCATTTTGAACTGGTCAAGGACGGAACGCCCGGCATCAAGGTTACACCGATCGTAAATCTGGAGGACCGGAGTGCTGTCGTGACTGTGGAGACCTGGCAGAACGGCGGGAACGTGACCTATACCGTGAACGGAGAGAGCAAAACCGTGCCTTCCACCGACGGTTACGCCAAAGCGGAATTCGTGATCGAAAACGTTCATCTGTGGGACGGCGTCGAGGATCCTTTCCTGTATACGGCCGTGGCGTGGCTGGACAGCGGGGACGAGGTCAGCACACGTTTTGGCTGCCGCGAGTTCCATTGCGATCCGCAGCAGGGGTTCTTCCTGAATGGACGCAGTTATCCGCTGCGCGGCGTAAGCCGTCATCAGGACCTGAAGGGCAAAGGCAACGCGCTGTCCTATGAGGATCACGCGGCCGATATGGCTATCGTCCGGGAGATCGGAGCCAACACACTGCGGCTGGCGCATTATCAGCATGCGCAGGAGTTTTATGACCTGTGCGATGAGAACGGTATCGTCGTCTGGGCGGAGATCCCCTATATCACACTGCATATGCAGAACGGACGGGAGAATACGCTGAACCAGATGCGGGAGCTGATCACACAGTGCTATAACCATCCCTGTATCGCGGTATGGAGTCTGTCCAACGAAATCACCGCGGCAAGCCCGGTCAATGACAGCCTTCTGGAGAATCACAGAGCCCTTAACGAGCTGTGCCATCGGATGGACAGCACACGGCTGACGGTTATGGCCAACGTATTCATGCTGGAGATTGAGAGCCCCATCCTGGAGATTCCGGACATCAACAGCTATAACCTGTATTTTGGCTGGTATCTGGGCGATCTGGATCAGACGGATGAATTCTTCGACGAGTATCACGCAAAGTATCCGGACCGTGTGATCGGTTTCTCCGAATACGGCGCCGACGCCAATCCGGCTTTCCATTCCTCCCGTCCGGAGAAGGGCGATTATACCGAGGAATACCAGGCTGTCTATCATGAGCATATGCTGCGCATGATCGAGGAGCGTCCCTATCTCTGGGCCACACACGCGTGGAATCTGTTTGATTTCGCGGCGGATGGACGGGACGAGGGCGGCAAGAACGGTGAAAACCAGAAAGGACTGGTCACGTTTGACCGCTCTCTGCGCAAGGATGCTTTCTATCTGTATAAAGCGGCCTGGAACCATAAAGAGCCTTTTGTCCATCTGTGCGGCAAGCGTTACGTTAACCGCTGCGAAGCAGAGACTGAGATCAAGGTCTATTCCAACCAGCCTTGCGTCACGCTCTATGTGGATGGAGCAAAAGTCGGCGAGCAGACCGGCAAGACGGTCTTTACCTTCCGGATTCCGCTGCTCGGCGAGCATCTGATCAAGGCCGAAGCGGGAGAGGCGACGGATACCATGTGCCTGCGCCGGGTCGATACACCGGATGAAAGCTACATTTTCAACAAAGCGGCCGCGACCGTGACGAACTGGTTTGACAGCGAGGAGATCGATCCGGAGTATTTCTCCATTCAGGATACATTGGGCGAGCTGCGCGCGCATCCCCGTGCCGGAGAGGTCATCAATCAGATGATGGCAAAAGGCGCGGCGGCCCGCGGTGACGTGGCGGAATCTGTTAAAGATAATCCTGCGCTGCAGCGCATGATGGCCAAAATGACCATGATCAGTCTGCTGAAACAGGCAGGAGTGGACGAACAGGGCATGAAAGGGCTTAACAGAATACTTCAGGGGATACATAAATGAAAAAAGCTGTACAGCAGATCATGCTGGGCACTGTGACCGGCAACGAGGCGCAGGCCCGCGACACTTTACAACATATCAAGGCCGCCGGATACGACGGCCTTGAACTCAATCGTTTTATGGTGCATCCGTCATCCTTGATGATCCGTCTGATGACAAGAGCGGCCGGGATGCCGACCGGTAAGGGCGGAGGTCTGGACTGGAGAAAGCTGCTGCAGGACAGTGGTTTGTCCGTGATCAGCCTGCACGCGGATCTCGGAAGCATCGAACGGGAAGCGGACAAGATTATAGAAGAAACAAAAGGATTCGGGACAGATACCGTTGTGATCACAGGTATGTACCGCTTTGATTACAGCGACGAGAAGTCCGTGCGGGATCTGGCCGCGCGGCTGAACCGTGCGGGAGAGACGCTGCGCGGGGCAGGACTGGAGCTGCTTTATCACAATCACAATGTGGAGCTGCTGCAGGTGCAGCCGGGACTGCGGGCTTATGACGTTTTGCTGTCCGACACGGATCCGGCCTGCGTGAATTTTGAATTTGACAGTTATTGGTTTACGGACGGCGGTGCGGACGCGAAGGACTGGATGCGCAAGCTCGGCCCGCGCATGAAGATGTGGCACATTACCGACCGCGGCAGCCGCCAGGCCGGCCCGGCCATGACGCCGATCCTGAAAGCCGACAGCATGGAGCTCGGTACGGGCAATATGGATCTGGATGGCCTGCGGGAGATCGCTCTGCAGAACGGGATCCGGGCAGTCGTACTGGAGAGCCACAAGAACTGGGTCGACAAGAATCCGGTCAGAAGTCTGGAGCTGAGCGCTAAGTGGCTGAACGGGAGGTTCTGAAGATGTATAACAAATTGCCTCAAAAGTGGCTTGCCCGCTGGATCGATCCGGAGCTTCCGCATGATGCGGAAATCCGGCAGCCTGCCTCCTGTCTGCGCCGCCGGTTTAGTGTAACTTTATCTGACGCGGATCGGACCGCCGCGTGCCTGTACATTACCTGCCATGGCCTGTATGCTGCTTTCCTGAATGGGGAAAGGGTCGGAGATTTTGTGCTGGCACCCGGCACCGGGGATTACCGGAAACGCCTGACTGTACA
Source organism: uncultured Eubacteriales bacterium (assembly GCA_902782895.1). GTDB lineage: Bacteria > Bacillota > Clostridia > Lachnospirales > Bianqueaceae > RUG12817. The sequence goes on along the minus strand of CACZPA010000097.1, from coordinate 3,160 downwards.
GTGTTATGACGTAACCGGGCTGCTGCAGGACGGGGAGAACGAGCTGACGGTAATTCTGGGCGACGGCTGGTATCGCGGCAGTGTGGGAATTGACGGACTGCGCAATTATTACGGAACTGATCTAGCGCTGCTCTGCCAGCTTGAGCTTGACGGAACGCCGGTCCTTTGCAGCGACGAAGCATGGGAAGCGACCCAGCAGGGGCCTGTCCGGGAGAACGATCTGCAGCAGGGCGAAGTGTACGACGCCAGGTTGGAAGATATTTCCGGCTGGCACGGTGTCGCACCGCGGGATTACGGTTATGACAATCTGGCGGCTACGGAGAGCGTACCGGTCCTCGAGCAGGAGCGTTTCACCGGGAAGCTGCTGCGTACGCCGAATGGCGAAACCGTAATCGATTTCAGCCAGAATCTGGCCGGCTATACGGAGATCCGTGTCACGGCCAAAGCGGGACAGAAGATCACGCTCTGGCATGGCGAGACGCTTGACGAAAACGGCAATTTCACCCAGAAGAATTTTGATCCCGGCGACCGGAATCAGAACGGTATCCCGCAGAAAACCGAATACATCTGCAAGGATGGCCTGAACGTATATAAACCGTATTTCGCGATCTTCGGATTCCGGTACGCCAAGGTGGAGACCGATATCGATCTGGCGGACGCGGAGTTTACCGCGATCGCTGTCTATTCTCAGATGCCGCAGACAGGGTTTTTTACATGCGGCAACGTTGACGTGAACCGCCTTTTCCTGAACAGTCTGTGGAGCATGCGGTCCAATTTCTGCGATATCCCGACCGATTGCCCGACCCGGGAGAGGGCAGGCTGGACCGGCGACGCGGGCGTGTTCGCGCCGACAGCCGTCTATCTGGCGGACTGCGCGAAGGTTCTGCGGAAATGGCTGGGCGAGTGCCGTTTGGCGCAGGGTGAGAACGGTCTGGTGCAGAATATCGCGCCGGTCAATAACAGCGGCAGCATGATTTCCAATATGCTGCAGGGCTCCGCGGGATGGGGCGATGCATGCATCCTGGTGCCGTGGGCGCTGTATCAGGCCTATGGGGACAGGACGGTTCTGGAAGAGAACTACGATATGATGACACGGTGGCTGGATTTCTGCCTGCAGCGCGCAAGCCAGACCCGCCCGCAGAATGAAGCCAATCCGTGGAAGGAATATCTCGTGGATCAGGGCTTCCATTTCGGTGAATGGTGCCAGCCGGATATCGACAATACCGAAGCCATGAAGAAGACCATGATGCTCGGCGCACCGGAAGTCGCGACGGCCTATTTCTACCGTTCGGCAAAGCTGCTTTCGCAGATCGCGGCGGTTCTGGACAAAAAAGCAGACGCGGAGCGTTTTGCGCAGATTGCCGATAACGCGAGAAAAGCCTATCGTTTCACCTGCACACAGGACGGTACAATCACGTCCGACCGCCAGTGCGATTACGTGCGGCCGATCGCTTTCGGGCTGCTCGACGGAGAGGAAAACCGGCAGGCAGCGGACACGCTGAATGAGCTGGTGATCCGGAACGGGTACCACCTGAATACCGGCTTCCTGTCCACACCGGATCTGTGCAGCGTGCTTTCCGAATATGGCCATACCGACACCGCTTATCGTCTGCTTTTGCAGGAGGAATGCCCAGGATGGCTGTATGCTGTCAAAAAAGGCGCTACCTCGATCTGGGAGACATGGGACGGTATCCGGCCGGACGGTACGGTGCATGATTCCCTGAATCACTACTCTTACGGCGCGATTACCGGCTGGCTTTTCAGCGGCGTATGCGGCATTAAACTTGCGGCCGGAAAGCTGCGCATCGCGCCGAAGCCAGACAGATCCTTAGGCTTTGCCAAGGCGGAATGGAGATCCCCTGCCGGCCCGATCGCAAGTGAATGGGCTTATGAAGAAAGCAGCCTGCGTTTCCGCTTCAGTGTACCGGTTCCGGCCGTAATTGAGCTGCCGGACGGGCAGATTCATCCTGTAGAGAAAGGAGAATACAGCTTTGGAGTATCTGTGTAATCCTGTTAATATCAATTATCGTTATCAGTTTAACGCCGATCCGCGGCTGCACGGCCGGATCCAGATCTGCCGGGAGGCGGCCGATCCGTCCATGATCTGCTTTAAGGGACGGTATTATATCTTCGCGTCAATGACGCTCGGCGTGTGGGTGTCGGATGATCTGGCTAACTGGGAGAATCATCGGCTGCCGGAGGAGCTGCCTCTGTATGACTACGCGCCGGACGTGCGTGTCATGGGGGACTGGGTGTATTTCTGCGCGTCCAGACGCGAGGCGAACTGCGATTATTACCGGACTCGTGATATTCTGAACGGACCATATGAGAAGATTGACGGCAGCTTCCCGTTCTGGGATCCCAATCTGTTTGTCGATGACGACGGACGGGTATATTTTTACTGGGGCTGCTCCAATATCACACCGATCTGGGGCGCAGAGCTGGATCCTGTTACGATGCTGCCCAAGACGGAGAAAAAAGCCCTGATCGAAGGACATCCTTTTGAAAACGGTTACGAGCGTGTAGGGGAGGACAACAGCCAGCTGCCGGCCTCTGAAGCGGAGATCGACGCGGCCTATAAGGCTTTTCACGAGCGGCAGGGCATCTCTGAGGACCAGGTGCCGGAGGCGGTCAAACCGTTGATCCGCGGGATGTTTTCCCGCAGACCGTATATAGAAGGCGCATGGATGGATAAGCGGGACGGCAGGTATTATCTGCAGTACGCCTGCTCCGGCACGCAGTATAATATTTACTCCGACGGCGTATACGTTTCGGACAGTCCGCTCGGGCCGTTTACGCTCGCGGATAATAATCCGTATTCCTATAAACCGGGCGGATTCCTGCCCGGCGCGGGCCACGGCAGTACCATGCAGGATATGGACGGAAGCTTATGGCATACCGCGACCATGCGGATCAGCGTAAATCATGATTTTGAGCGGCGCGTCGGACTCTGGCCGGCCGGCTTTGACGCGGACGGAGAGCTTTTCTGCAATCAGCGCTATGGGGACTGGCCGATGACGGTAACAGGCGATCCCTGGCGGGAACCGGCCTGGATGCTGATAAGCGCGGGCAAGGCTGTTACAGCTTCCTCCTGGACGGAGGGACATGAGCCCGGCAAAGCGGCAGAGGAAAACGTACGCACCTGGTGGCAGGCCGCTTC
>CACZPA010000096.1 GCA_902782895.1 uncultured Eubacteriales bacterium | reverse complement strand
CCGGTCGTCGTTCCGCCGGCTTTTACAGCGGACGTTCACGAGATCGTGAAGGCACATCTGCCGGAAGGGGATCAGACCACCGATGAGAAAATGATCGCGGAAGCGATCCTCGCCACTGAGTCCAAGAACGAATTCTATCAGTTCCTGCGTCGCGCGCTGGGAACCAAGAAGGGCGGAGATCTGTATCATCTGGTACGCGGAGATTATGACCGCCTGATCGCGGCACTGGAGAAAAATCTGAATTCATGAGTCAATGGAGCAGTATTCTGGAGCAGCTGAAGCTGTTTCTGTATACAGGCCCGGCTACGCTTGTCGCGCTGGTAATGCACGAGATGGCGCATGCCTGGGTTTCATACGGACTGGGCGATCCGACACCGCGTTCTGACGGCCGTCTGACGCCCAATCCCTTAAAACATCTGGATCCGATCGGCACGATCTGCCTGCTGCTGTTTCATTTTGGCTGGGCGAAACCCGTCATGGTGAATCCGCAGTATTATAAAAAACCGAGGCTCGGCATGGCGCTGACAGCAGTGGCCGGCCCCGCGACAAACCTGCTCCTTGCGTTCCTGTTTTCAGGATTGTACATTTATCTCCTGAAACTGACGGGCGGAACCACCGGCGGAGTGACAGGTTATTTTCTGCTGTTCGCGTATTATTCGATCTTTCTGAATATCGGACTGGGGACATTTAATCTGATCCCCATCCCGCCGCTGGACGGATCCAAGATCCTTGGCGCTTTCCTGCCGAACAGACTGTATTTCGGACTGATGCATTATGAGAGATATGGATCCATACTGCTGATCGTGCTGCTGTATTCCAATCTTCTGGATGGACCGCTCAGCGCGGTGCGCGGATTTCTGATTCAGCTGATGATGCGGGCGTGGCTTTGATAACGGAATGACCAGTCAGAGCATGGCCCGTGGGAAGGAGTGTAACATGAAAATGAGAAAAACAGCGCTTTTGCTGGCGCTTGTCTGTTTGCTGAGTGCCTGCGCGAATCCTTCGGTCAATGTGGAGAACCCGGAAACTGTCGATTCCGGCACAAATACCGGCGCCACCACGCCGCCAGAAACGGAAGCCGCAAAGCTTGCCGCGGTCCAGTATCCGGAAGCCGTTCCCTATCCGACGCAGGTCGAGTATGACAAGAGTGGACATCTGGATTATGACGCTTACGAGGCCGCTATGGACAAGTGGTTCGATACGTGGACGGAACGCCGGGAGGGGACGGACAACAACCTTTCCGACCTAGCTGCCTATTACCGGACCGCGTCGCCGGTTTTCCTCAAGGCCGCGCTAAAAGAGCAGAAGAACGCGGTCTGCTCACCGCTTAACATCTATATGGCGCTTGCGATGCTCGCGGAGACGACAGCAGGAACCTCGCGGCAGCAGGTACTGGATCTGTTGGGGACGGATAGCACGGATTCCCTGCGGACAACCATCGGCAACCTCTGGCGCGCGAATTACGAAGAAGACGAAGTCGTGACCTGTATGCTGGCCAATTCCGTATGGCTTTCATCCGCGCGTTCTTACAAGCAGGAGCTTCTCGACAGACTCGCAGCGGATTACTTCGCGGAGTCTTTTGCCGGCAGGATGGGATCGGAAGCATATAACAAGCTGCTGCAGGACTGGCTGAATGAGAAGACCCAGGGACTGCTGCAGGATGCCGTCAAGGGAATCAAGATGGACCCGCATACGGTTCTTGCGCTTGCTTCTACGCTGTATTATAAGGCAAGCTGGGAAGAAGCGTTTATGAAAAACGCGACCGGACAGGAGACTTTCCATGGCGTCGACGGTGACGAAACTGTCGATATGATGCATCGGACGGCGTGGTTCCCGTATTATGCCGGGGAAGATTTCCGAGCGGCGTCCATTCCGCTCAAAGAGAGCGGATCCATGTGGGTCATTCTGCCGGAAGGGGGACAGAATGCGGAAGCGCTTCTTGAAAACGACGCGATGTGGGAGCTGCTCTGCGGGCAGGCAGAGGATGAGATCGATTCCGCAAGACTTGTCGTCAGCATGCCCAGATTTGACGTAAACGCGCATATGTCGCTGATGGACGGATTGCGGGAGCTTGGCATGACTGACGTGATGGACGATATGGCCTCGGATTTCTCGCCATTATGCGATAACGCGGAAGGGATCATCCTGTCGGAAGCCACGCACGCGGCGCGCGTGATGGCAGACGAGGAAGGCGTGATCGGCGCGGCGTTTACCGTATTGATG
>CACZPA010000095.1 GCA_902782895.1 uncultured Eubacteriales bacterium | reverse complement strand
AGATTGCCGTGCACGTCCCGATCGTAGAAAAACGCGTCCTCCTTATCGTACAGGAGCTCGAACATTTTGTCACGGACATTTCGTGCCCGCTCTTCCCAGATTTCCGCTTCTTCGGGCTCTCCAAGCAGCCTTGCCATCTCGGCCAGCGCTCTTCTGTCCCCGTAAAACACCGCGTTCATGTCCGGCGAAAGCATCGGCAGCCCTTCTCCATCCGCGATCACTTTTCCCTCCGGATCCGGGCAGGCATTCGGAATTCCCGCGAAACGCGCGCTGTTGTCATGCCCGGTATCATACAGACAGAATGTCTCGATCAGTCCCTGATCTGTCGTCATGCGGTTGATGCACAGCCAGTCATCCCATTTGGAAAGCGCTCTGTAGGCTTTTTCCAGGAAGGACAGATCCCGCAGGATCCCATAGGCCTCCAGACAGATCGTTCCGAACGACACACACTCCTGAATATGCGCGTAAGCGACATTGGAGAAGCTCCATTTGGACGCAGCAGGATCTCGCACGCAGAACGGCAGATTGCCGTCTTCCTTCTGGTTGTCCAGGAACAGATCGATCTCTCCCCGCAGCACGGCCTGCGCATTCGGCCGCTCCGGAAAAAGCCGCGCATAGCACAGCGCGTCAAAAACATGCTCCAGCCATACGCCCGGATACTGCGTAGAGATCAGAACGACCGGCCCCGGCTGCCCTTCAAATGTTTTGATGTGATATTCCCGAAGATGCTGCACTGCCTGTTTATATCTCTCCCGGATCCTTTCACCGGAAGGCGGTGTGATTCTGTCCATGTATATTACTCCCTTCGCGATCGACTGTACAGTTCAGTATACAACCATTTCACGGCAAATACAAGAAATCTTTGTGAATGCTTGTCACGAATGCTTGTTCAGCACAATGTTGATGTGTGGTCAAGTCCGGCCTTGCAAAACAGCGGCAAATCCATTATACTTTAAGAAGATCCGCAGCTTCCTGGAGAAATTTACAAACGCCTTCGCCGATTTTGAAGAGAAATATTCATCATAAAGTGACAAAAAGGAGAACCGAATCATGATCAAATTTCAGGAAATGCCCTACAACAGGCCCGATATGGAGGAAATGAAAAACCTCTATGTCCGTACGATCGACGCTCTGAAGAACGCTTCCTCCTATGAAGAGGCACGGGGAGCTTTCTTTGCCCTGCAGGAGACGGAAAAACAGTCTTCCACGATGCGGAGTATCTGCTCTGTCCGCAACACTATCGATACGACCGACGAATACTACAGCAATGAGATGAAATGGCTGCGTGAGGCAAGCGCCGGTCTGATCCCGCTGCGTAAGCAGTACCGCGAGGCGCTCGCCGCCAGTCCTTTCCGTGCCGCCTTTGAGGCGGAATTCGGCGATCAGCTGATGAAGCTCATAGACGCTTCCCTAAAGACTACCGACGAACGCGTCATCCCCTCCGTCATCCGTGAGGGCGAGCTCAGCCAGCAGTACCAGAAGGACAGCGCGGTCGCCACGACCAATTTCCGCGGCGAGGAATGCAATTTCTACGGCCTGCTGAAGCATATGGAGAGCACGGACCGCGAGGAGCGCCGCGAAGCTTTCCAGGCCTGGGCCAGGCTTTATGAGAAGATCAGCCCGCAGCTTGATTCCCAATATGATGAGCTGGTAAGCTTGCGCGACGGCATGGCGCACACACTGGGCTTCCCCTCCTATACAGAGCTTGCTTATCTGCAGCGCAGCCGCTTTGACTACACGGCAGAGGACGCGGCAGCTTTCCGCAAGCAGATCCTGGAGATCGTAACTCCCGCTGTCGCTGCTATCCGTGAGAAACAGCGCGAGCGTCTGGGTCTGGATCAGCTGCATTATTACGATGAAGCGCTCCTCTTCCCCGAGGGCAACGCAGACCCGATCGGCACGATGGAAGAGCTCGTCGCGAAGGCCCAGCAGATGTACCGCGAGATGAGCCCGGAGACCGGTGAATTCTTTGATTTCATGGTGGACTACCGTCTCTTTGATCTGGAGACACGTCCCGGCAAGCGGATGGGCGGCTATATGACCCGCTTCCCCGCGTATAAAGCACCGTTTATCTTCAGCAATTTCAACGGGACAAGCGCGGATGTCGATGTCCTCACCCATGAGGCCGGCCATGCGTTCCAGGGATATCTGGCCATGCGGTCGATTCCGGTCTCGATGCTGTCCGGTTCCACAGCGGAGATCAACGAAATCCACTCGATGAGCATGGAACATTTTGCCTATCCGTGGATGCCGTCATTCTTCGGCGAGAACAGTGAAAAATACATCACCGGACATCTGATCGGCGCGCTGGCGGTCCTGCCGTATATGTGCTGCGTGGATGAGTTCCAGCACGAAGTCTACAAGAACCCGCAGATGACGGCGATCGATCGCCGCCACGTCTGGAGAGCGATCGAGAAGAAATACATGCCGTGGCGCGATTATGACGGCAATCCTTTCCTCGAGGAAGGCGGTTTCTGGATGCAAAAACAGCATATCTTCCTCTTCCCCTTCTATTATATTGATTACGCGCTGGCACAGATGGGCGCTTTCCACTTCTACGGTCTGATGAAGGAAGATCGCGAGAAAGCCTGGAACGATTATCTGAAGCTCTGCCGCGCGGGCGGTACCAAGGGGTATTTTGACCTGCTGGATCTGGCCGGCATCCCCAATCCGTTCCGGGAAGGCAGTGTGGAGAAATGCGTCCGCCACGTGATCGACGAGGTGCTGAGCCGATATTAATATCCGGCGGCAGTTGCAGGCACGCTATGCCTTGACAAGCTTTTTACGACCCTTTATAATGATTTTCGGGCCGGCTGCTGATCAGTGGCCGGCCTAGTTTATTGCAAACGGAGGTTTTCTTGAGCTATGCCACGCGATATATACAGCACACCCCTGACATCCCGCTATGCGAGTCCCGAGATGAAGTACCTTTTCTCCGAAGAGAAGAAATTCCGCACCTGGAGGCGGCTTTGGATCGCGCTTGCCGAGTCCGAGAAGGAGCTCGGTCTCGCGATCACGGACGAACAGATCGCGGAGCTGAAGGCGCATGCCGACGACATCAACTATGAAGACGCCGAGGCGCGCGAGAAGATTGTCCGTCACGATGTGATGAGCCATGTTTATGCATACGGACTGCAGTGTCCGGCGGCAAAAGGCATCATCCATCTTGGCGCGACTTCCTGCTATGTCGGTGACAATACCGATCTGATCCTGATGCATGAAGGACTCCGGCTGATCCGCAAGAAGCTCGTCGTCCTGCTGCGCCATCTGGCCAAATTCGCCGATCAGTACAAGGATCTGCCGACGCTTGCCTATACGCATTTCCAGCCTGCGCAGCCGACAACGGTCGGTAAGCGCGCGACGCTCTGGATGCAGGATCTGCTGCTCGATCTGGAGGATCTGGAGGATTTTCTCTCTCACGCGAAGCTGCGCGGAGCCAAGGGAACGACCGGAACACAGGCGTCCTTCCTCGAGCTTTTTGACGGGGATTCCGATAAGGTCCGCCGGCTCGACAAAATGGTCGCGCAGAAGATGGGATATCCGGATGTCTACACCGTCACGAGCCAGACCTATTCCCGCAAAGTGGACAGCCGCGTGCTGAATATCCTGGCGGGTATCGCACAGTCCGCGTCCAAATTCTCCTCCGATATCCGTATGCTGCAGCATATGAAGGAAATCGAAGAGCCGTTTGAAAAGAGCCAGATCGGCTCGTCCGCGATGGCCTATAAGCGCAATCCGATGCGCAGTGAACGGATCGCTTCCCTCTCCCGCTACATCATCGCCGACACGCTGAATCCCGCGATCACGGCCGCGACACAGTGGTTTGAGCGCACGCTGGACGATTCCGCCAATAAGCGGATCTCCATCCCGGAGGCTTTCCTCGCGGCGGACGCGGTTCTGAGCCTGTATATCAATGTTTCGGACGGCCTCGTGGTCTATCCAAAGGTCATCACCGCGCATCTGATGCGCGAGCTGCCTTTCATGGCGACCGAGACGATCCTGATGGATGCTGTCAAACGCGGCGGCGACCGTCAGCAGCTGCATGAGCGCATCCGTGTGCACTCCATGGAGGCCAGCCGTATCATCAAGGAAGAAGGCGGCGAAAACAATCTGCTCGCGGCGATCGCGGCGGATCCGCTGTTCGGAACGACACTCGAAGAGCTGCAGCAGCTGACCGATCCCAAAGCTTTTGTCGGGAGAGCTCCGCAGCAGGTTACGGAATTCCTGACGGACACCCTCGCTCCGATCCTTGCGCAGTATCCGGATAATCTGGCCGTTGACGCGACCGTCAACGTCTGAACCGCTGATCCTCATATGATCCTTTTTCTGATCCGTCACGGCGAGACCGACTGGAATCGCGCGCGACGTGTACAGGGCCGGGAGGATATCCCGCTGAATAAAACCGGTAAGACTCAGAGTCAGCGTACCGCGGAAGCCATGCGGTATACGGATCTGGACGCGATCTTTGTCAGTCCCCTTGGCCGTGCTAAAGAAACAGCTGCCGCGATCACTTCGTATCATCCGGACGTCCCCGTCATCGAGGACGAACGGCTGATCGAGAGGGATTTCGGCATGCTCTCCGGTACTACGATCGAAGAACGCGAATGGTTCTTCCGGGAAGGCCGGACCGCGCACGTTGAAGATGAGAAAGCCGTGTTCGAACGAGCCATGGACGCGATGGCGGCGTATTTCCGGTATCAGCCCGCCCGCTTCGGGCAGATCGCGGTCGTAACACACGGCGGCGTTCTCTATCACCTGATCGAGCATCTGCAGGATCAGCAGGCAGAGCGTTTTGAAGCCGTTAGAGAAGACGGAACCATCATGTTGTATAACTGCAACATTTCGATCCTGCGCGACGATTGGAAAATGCTCGCGATCAATCTGTCCCCGGACGAATTCAAAGCATCTGAGTACGGCAAATCGGGACCCGCGGCGTCGGAGTACGGCAGGAAAGACTGACGCTGCGGCACATGTTCGCGGCTTGGAGTCATAAACACCGTCATACAAAACAGGCTGTGAAAAGTGAGCATATCAAAGATTGCTCTTTTTCACAGCCTTTCTTTTTGCCTTATCCGACAAAACCAAAGTTATTTCTTCTTGACGCACCAGATCACATTCTTTGCGGAACCTTGTCCGCTTTCT
>CACZPA010000094.1 GCA_902782895.1 uncultured Eubacteriales bacterium | reverse complement strand
TTCGTTAAACGAAGCGAAATTCTTGGAATCCGCCATAATGACGACGACCTGTGACTGTCCGGGCAGCAGTACACGCGTCTTCGCGAAACCGACCAGTCTGCGGTATTCCTTTGCAAATCCGCTCTGCGGGCAGGACGCGTAGATCTGTACGACCTCTGCTCCGGAATAGCGGTCGCCGGTATTGGTAACTTTCGCGGTGAATGTTACGTCATCCTCATCCGAAGACACGCGGAATTCGGAGATCTCAAAAGTCGTATAGGACAGGCCGTAGCCAAAGCCGAATTCCGGCTCTACGCCCCATGTGTCAAAGTAACGGTAGCCGACGTAGATTCCCTCGGTATATTTCTCCGTGTCAACATTGCCGTCCTGCAGGCTGAACGTCGCGGAGCTCGGGAAATCTTCAAAATTCTTGGCCCACGTCGCGGTCAGCTTGCCCGAAGGCGTCACATCGCCCTTCAGGATCGCCGCAAGCGCGTTGCCGCCCTCCTGCCCCATCTGCGCCACATAGAGGATTGCCTTAAGGCACGGCAGATCGCGCACAGCCGCAAGATCCACCTGACCGCCGGCATTGATGATCAGAACGATCTGCGTCCGCAGCTCATTCAGCTTCTCCAGATCCGCGACCTCGCGGTCCGTCAGATAATAGTCGCCCTTCTCCGCGCGGCGGTCCGCTCCTTCGCCCGCGATACGGGAAACAACGTATACAGCCGTCTCGGCATGATCTATGTCAGACGCGTCAATAGGACGTCCATCCGGCATTCTGTAAGGATTCCGGGAGTATACGTCGAAGAAATGCAGCCCGTCGGCATTCTTGGCCTGGTCGAGGATCATGTCCCGCCAATCCGTACGGCTCTTATCATATCTGGCCTCATAATCGTCCAGCCAGTCCTTGCTTGTCAGCTCAAAACCCGCATATTCAAGACCTTTGCGGATCGTAACGACCTCACGCTCGTTAACGTCGCCTGAACCGGTTCCGCCCTTCACGGTCTTGGCAGCGCCAGCTCCGAGCAGCGCGATTCTGCTGCCGGAAGCAAGCGGCAGTACGCCGTCATTCTTCAGAAGAACGATTCCTGCCTCGGCTGCTTCTCTCGAAAGCGCGCCGTTCAGTACTTCTCTCTCCGTGATCATCGGGTCTGTGGTTCCGCTCCATTTATTCTGTGCCATTTTTGTACATCCTTTCTGTTTCGAATTTCCATGTGACTAGATTATAGCCCAAATGTCCGATAAATACAATGCTTTTCGGCAAATTCGAACAGACCAGTTTGGGACAGAACTCACCCTGAAAACGGCTTATTTCAGCAAAAAAAGGCTGCCACGTCCAACAGAAAACACAGCAGCCTTTCAAAAATGCTTCAAATCCACGGCCGTGTCATAGCCGCTCCGATCAGAATCGCAAGGACAACGCAAAGAATCGGAATCCACGGCGACGTCCTGCCGGTTTTCTTCGGGTTTACATTGTTAATCAGACGAACGGCATTCGCCCCGACAAAAGCGAAGAAGAACAGCTGCGCAAGGTTTTCCAGGAATACCAGCACGCCCGGCTTACTGTAATCAAAGAAAGCGAACGGTGTCCGGAAGAAGATATATCTCGGTATGCCGGCCTGCAGGAACAGCCCGAGCCCGGCACCGGCGATCGCCGTAAAGCCGCATGTCAGCAGGATTTTTACCGTCTTGGAGGGACGGACTTTTGCCGTCATGGCAGGCAGATGCAGTCCAAGGTGCAGCCCCATCAGCAGGAAGGACCAGTAGGACATGGCAAGATGAAAACGCCTCGCGAACGACGCCGGCAATATCCCGTACAGGAAGCGGACGGCGTGGCCGCTGATGCTCATTCCGCAGACTGCGGTCAACGCGATCGCCGCGAGCAGCAGCGTATTCACGGCTGTCGTCAGAATCCTGTAGGCATTGTATTTTCCCTTGAGAAGCGCGCTGTACCATCGGATATTCAGTATATGATGGACAATCAATACCACGGTCATGCCGATACCGATCCACTCGTGCAGCGCTTCGCCGGTCACCTGATAGGCCATCAGGCAAAGCAGAAGGACGGTCATCAGCACGTCCACAATTCTTTTAAAGGTGTTTTTTGTTATTGCAGCCAGCAAAGTATCGTCCTCCTGTATTAATGTTTTCGAAACGCCCGCGGCCTTTACTGCAGGCTCTCGATCCAGGCGCGAAGATCGTCTTCCGAAACGCCGCCGCTGAATCGTTTGCCGTCCAGCCATGTGCCGCTTCCCGCAAGGGCCTCCATGTTGGGGCCGCTGCGGCCGATCCCGCTGCTTGCGGACGTGCAGAAAGGAATCAATGTGATGCCGTCAAAGCTGTAGCTTTCCACAAACGTATCCATGATGCGGGGTTCCTCTCCCCACCAGATGGGGAAACCGATATAGATCGTCGTGTAGCCGGTCAGATCCAGCGGATCGCCGCCGATCTCCGGTCTTGCGCTCTTGTCGTTCTGTTCTGTGGTCGAACGGCTTGCGCTGTTGCTGTAGTTCAGATCCTCATCCGTATAAGGCTCCGCCGCGGTAATCTCGTAAAGATCCGCGTCCGTGATCGCCGCGATCTTCTCCGCGACGCCGAGCGTAGTTCCAGTCGCGGAAAAAACAACGACCAGGGTTTCGCTGTGCTCCGGCGCAGGCTCTGCCGCGGATTCTGACGCAGGCTCTGCCGCGGATTCGGCCTCCGATGTGGCGGGCTCTTTCTCGGCTGTGGCATCTGTTTCTATCGCGGATTCCGGAGCAGCTGTGGACTCAGCGGTTGTCGCAGATTCTGTCTTCTCTGCTGCCTTGTTTTCTGCCGCTGAGGCTTGGCTGCCTGCATCTTCTTTCTGCGTCTGTGCACAGCCGGCAAGGCTCACGAGCAGCACCGCCGCGAGCAGGACTGAAATCATTTTCTTCATTTTACATCTCCTCCGATCTTCTGATCCCCAGTGGACCAGACATGTTTTTCTTTAGACGCCGCGGGCTTATTCTGCGCCATCACACCCGCAAGCGAATGCGGGACATACGGTTCTTCCAGATAAGATATCTCTTCCGCGGAAAGCTCCAGATCGACCGCTTTCGCCGCGCCTTCGATATGATGCAGCTTCGTCGCGCCGACCACGGGAGCCGTGACCTTTGTGAGCAGCCACGCCAGCGAAATCTCCGTCATTGTCACGCCGTGTTTTTCCGCCAGCTCCGCGACCCGCGCGATAATCATGTTATCCTGATCCGCCGTCTTGTCGTACTTGAACTTCGCGTAAGCGTCCTTCTCCGCGCGAAGCGTGCCGCCTTTACCCGGAAGCCGGGAAAGCCGACCGCTTGCCAGCGCGCTGTACGGTGTGAGCGCGATGTTTTCTTCATCACAGTAGGGCACCATCTCCCGCTCCTCCTCGCGGAAGATCAGGTTGTAATGTCCCTGTACAGACACAAACTTCGCGAACCCTTCCTTCTCGGCGAGCGCGTTTGCCTTCGCAAGCTGCCATGCAAAACAGTTGGAGATGCCGATATATCTGGCTTTCCCCACCTTCACGATGCGGTTCAGGCCATCCAGAATATCATAGATCGGCGTGTTCCAGTCCCACATGTGGTAGATGTAGAGATCAACGTAATCCATGCCAAGATTGCGCAGACTGGTGTTGATCATGTTTTCGATATGCTGCTGCCCCGTCACGCCATTCGCGATCTCGTCCGGCGTGCGCGGCAGAAACTTCGTCGCGACTACAACGTCCTCGCGCCGCGCGAAATCCCGCAGCGCCCGGCCTACGTACTGCTCGCTGGTTCCGCTCTGGTAA
>CACZPA010000093.1 GCA_902782895.1 uncultured Eubacteriales bacterium | reverse complement strand
GCTCCTGTCGTATGTACAATGGTCCGACCAACGATATCCGCGTCCATGCACTGCGTCGGCGAGTTCCCATAGGCAAAGCCCTCGACCCGCGCGCCGTGCCGCTCACCGAAAAGGATCCAGTCCGGATGCTGCTCCTTCAGCGCAAATGCCTCTTCTAGCTTTCCGACGGGATGTATCGCCGCGGCGCCTTTGGCTGTCAGCAGACATTCCAGTGAGAACGCGCGGAACACATCGATGATCACGGTAAGCCCTCTTGCAGCCTTTGCACCCTCGATCAACTCCAGTATCTTGATCTTCACCGGATGTCCCCCTTTCTGCTTCTTCTCAAAGCCTCCATAATTTTATCACATTGTTGTCCGCTGTCAAGAATTTTTTCCGCGATAGAATTCCGTATTTCCGACTCAATACGCCGTCGGGCGGTTCACAGATTCTTCTTCAGGGTCAGAATATTCTGACCGTTCTTATACTCATAGCTGATATCGTCCATGGTTTTCTTGGTCATAAAGATCCCAAGTCCGCCGATTTCCCGATCCTGCGCGGCAAGGGTGATGTCCGGATCCGCTTTTGCCAGCGGATCATAAGGTATGCCGTGATCCAGGAACGTAATTGTAACGGTGACCGGTTCGTCGGAAACTTCCACGCGCACGACCGCATTCCCCTTATCAGGCTGGTACGCATATTTCGCGATATTCACGAAGATCTCCTCTACAGCGATACCGATCTGCATGCGCGCCTTCATCGAACAGTCCACTTCATCCAGATGCTGTTCCACAAAAGCCTGTACTTCGGGAAGATTCTCCGTATCTGCTTCAATCTCCAGCTCGTCCACACAGAACAACAGCGTGTCCACAGAGTCCAGCAGCTCCAGAAGCTCAGCCTTCCAGTGCGCTATCTCCGCACGTCCCTCTTCCGTCTCCAGACCGTTTCTGCGGATGGAGCGGCGGATCAGACGCGTATAGCCGATCACACGCGCTTTGTCCTCCACTTTCAGGATCTTTTTCTCATTGGTTGTTCCCAGATAGGCCGAGAGCACCTTATGCCAGAAAGCACGTCCCATATCATAATCAAATCCATGGAACTGCCTGATTCTGTCATGATTGATCTCCGAGAAACCCACAAACGGATTGAACATGGACGCCAGCTCGAAGATCGGATGCCCGACCGCCAGTGTATCCATATCAATCAACAGAACCTCGTCATTCTGGAGCATCACATTCTTCGTATGGTAATCTCCATGAATCATGTGATCGTCATGCGGAACCTCCTGCACAAGAGAAAGCAGCTTTTTCCCCGCCTCTTCCGGCAGATAATCCTGCATAAAGGAAGCCCAGGAGAGTACTGTCTCCTTCATGTCCGGAAGCTTCCCCGCCGGCACAACCGTCGAATGTATCTTCTTGAGCAGCTTGACATATTCCTCTACGCACCAGTCCAGTTTCTCCGGCTCTTCTGACAGAATCTTAGAGAAGGAGCTGGCGTTAAGCAGTTCAAAAACCGATCCGTAACTGTTGCCGACCCGTACAACATCGTAGGAGATCGCTGTCGGGATTCCCAGAATCAAAGCCAGCTTGGCAACTTCCCGTTCGTGCCGGATGTCTTCCAGAGCATCCGCGTTATTGTACACCTTTACGACATTATCCTGGTCGATACGGTAAATCGTACCGTTGGCTCCGCGACCGATCTCCTCACAGCCCTCCACGGAAACGACGCGATAAGCCTTTTCCACCTTCATCATCTCCGTGAAGCCGGTCATTTCAAGGATCTCGTAAACTTCAGAATTCACATTGACGATGGAAAGATCGGTACAGGTCTTCCTTAGCCGCAGGATCACACGAAGGCCCGCGCTGGAAATATACCGGAGTCCGGCCGCGTCCAGTACAATTGCTTCGGCATTACGTTCCTGCAACTGTTCCAGGATCGCGTTCTCCGTCTCCGCCGCGTTATTGGAATCGATTCTGCCCCGTAATTGAACGCTTACAACCTTCTTATCTGTTTCTTTTTCCATTCTGTTCAGACCTCCGATCCGTCAGGGGATTGCGATGTATTGTATTTCATAAAAAAGCGGGAGATCGGACTCCCGCTCTTTCAGACGCTTAATGCCGTATGATGCTCTGCAGCATATCCGCCTCATCAGGCTTGATTGAAACAAACTCGAACAGAATCTGTGTTTCATCCTCGCCGGGAATCAGATCAAACGCAACATATTTGGTCAGTTCTTCATTAAAGAACAGGAACGATCTCTGCGAGCCGACATCACCGTGCAGATCCGCTTCCGGAATGCCGTGCTGCCGTCCGCAAAGGTTTCCTCTACTGCCTGATAACCCATATCAAGCAGATCCTTGCAATAGGCTTCCACGTCCTTCTCGGTTCCGTGGGCGTCGGAGGATAAGAAGGCGTTTTAAGCCAGGACTCGATACGGGGATCGCTCTTGGCTTCCCCAAAGCGAAGCGTCCGGTCAAGATCATCATAATGGATCATTCCGGCATCGTCCATGACCGCTGTAAAGTTTACCACTGACGGATCTTCTCTGTCAAGGAGCATATGCACTTCTTCCATCTGATACAGCGCGATCTCCGAGAATCCGGCAAGCCCCAGCAGCGTCGTCTTGACAATCTCATCGTTGGACGTGAATTCGCGATATAATGCGTTCCTTCCGGATCCGAGAAATACACCTGATCCGTCGTGTATACTGTTACCGTCGCATAGTTTTCCGATTCCCACCGAGAGCGATAATATAACGTATATTTATCATATCAGCATGTGTCCAATAAATGTCCAATATAAATGCTGCCTTGACAAATACGCAAAATAAGAGTACGATAACGGAAAACTATGGATACAGGAGAGATTACAGATGCTGGATATCAGATTCGTCCGGGAGAATCCGGAAGTCGTTAAGCAGAATATAAGGAATAAATTCCAGGATGCCAAGCTGCCTCTGGTCGATGAAGTCATCGAACTGGACGCGCAGGCAAGAGCCGCTCAGAAAGAAGCCGACGATCTGCGCGCAAGCCGCAATAAGCTGAGCAAGCAGATCGGTATGCTGATGGGCCAGAAGAAGTTTGACGAGGCAAATGCCGTCAAGGAGCAGGTTACACAGAATGCAGCCCGACTCGCTGAGCTCGAGAAGCAGGAGGCCGAGCTTGCCGAGAAGGTCAAGAAGATCATGATGATCATCCCCAATATCATCGATCCTTCTGTTCCGATCGGTAAGGATGACAGTGAGAACGTTGAAATTGAGCGCTTTGGCGAGCCGGTCGTTCCGGATTATGAGATTCCGTATCATACCGACATCATGGAGAGCTTTGGCGGCATCGATCTCGACAGCGCGCACCGCGTGGCCGGTAACGGTTTCTACTATCTGATCGGCGACATCGCGAGACTCCACTCCGCTGTCATCACCTATGCGAGAGACTTCATGATCAACCGCGGATTCACCTACTGCATCCCGCCTTTCATGATCCGCAGCGCTGTTGTGGACGGTGTCATGAGCTTCAGCGAAATGGATTCGATGATGTACAAGATCGAGGGTGAAGATCTCTACCTGATCGGCACCTCCGAGCATTCGATGATCGGCCGCTTCATCGACCAGATTCTGGACGAGAGCAAGCTCCCGCAGACACTGACCAGCTATTCGCCCTGCTTCCGCAAGGAAAAAGGCGCGCACGGTCTGGAAGAGCGTGGTGTCTACCGTATCCATCAGTTCGAGAAGCAGGAGATGATCGTTGTCTGCAAGCCCGAAGACAGCAATATGTGGTACGACAAGCTGTGGCAGAATACGGTCGATCTTTTCCGCAGCATGGATATCCCGGTCCGCACGCTTGCCTGCTGTTCCGGCGATCTGGCTGATCTGAAGGTCAAGTCCCTCGACGTCGAGGCCTGGAGCCCGCGTCAGAAGAAGTATTTTGAGGTCGGCAGCTGCTCCAATCTGGGCGACGCGCAGGCCCGCCGTCTGCGTATCCGCGTCCGCGGTGAAAAAGGCACCTATCTGCCGCATACGCTGAACAATACCGTAGTCGCTCCTCCGCGCATGCTGATCGCGTTCCTTGAGAACAATCTGCAGGCGGACGGCACGGTCCGGATTCCGGAAGTCCTGCAGCCGTACATGGGCGGCACCAAGGTTCTGGTTCCCAATAAATAAGATACCGATAAAGCAGATCCTGACCGATCTGCTTTTTTGCAAAGAAATGCCAATACAAAGGAGGACTGTTTATGAAAATCACCTTTATGGGTGCGGGCAGCACCGTTTTCGTCAAAAACGTCATCGGTGACTGTATGTGCGCGCCTGTGCTGCAGAACAGCGAATTCGCGCTCTATGACATTGACGGTGAGAGGCTGAAGGAGTCCGAGCTTCTCATCAGCGCGATGAACCATACGATCAATGAGGATCGGGCGAAAATCACAACGCATCTCGGCGTTGAGAACCGGCGCGAAGCCCTTCGCGGGGCGGATTTCGTTGTCAACGCGATTCAGGTCGGCGGTTATGACCCCTGCACGATCATCGACTTCGAGGTTCCGAAGAAATACGGGCTCCGCCAGACGATCGCCGATACGCTCGGCATCGGCGGCATCATGCGCGGACTTCGCACGATCCCGGTGATGGCGGATTTCGCGGAGGATATGGAGGCAGTCTGCCCTGACGCCTGGTTCCTGAATTATACGAATCCGATGGCGATTCTGACCGGTTTCATGACTCGTTTTACCCGCGTCAAAACCGTCGGACTCTGTCACAGCGTGCAGGTCTGCTCCGACAGGCTCCTGAAGAGTCTGGATATGGAGGATCGTCTGGAGGGCCGCCGCGAGCTGATCGCCGGAATCAACCACATGGCCTGGCTTCTCGATATCCGCGATAAGGACGGCAACGATCTCTATCCCGAGATCAAGCGCCGCGCCCTCGCTAAAAACGCGTCCGGGAAGCATACGGATATGGTGCGTTTCGACTATATCCGCCGTCTTGGTTACTACTGTACGGAATCGAGCGAACACAACGCCGAATACAATCCTTTCTATATCAAAAGCCGCTATCCGGAGCTGATCGAGCAGTTCAATATCCCTCTGGATGAATATCCGCGCCGCTGTGTCAATCAGATCGCGCGCTGGCAGAAGGATAAAGAGAATATCCTGAACGGCGGTTCTGTGGAGCATACGCGTTCCCGTGAATACGCGTCCCACATTATGGAAGCCATCGTGACCGGCGCTCCTTACAAGATCGGCGGCAATGTATCGAACCAGGCCGGTCTGATCGACAATCTGCCGCGCGAAGCCTGTGTCGAGGTCCCCTGTCTGGTCGACAACTACGGTATAGCCCCCACCGCTGTCGGCAGCCTGCCCACACAGCTTGCCGCGATGAATTCTTCGAACATCTATCCGCAGCTGCTGACCATCGAGGCCGCCCTGAACCGCAAGAAAGAGCTCGTCTATCAGGCTGCCATGATGGAGCCTCATACCGCCGCCGAGCTTTCGATCGACGATATCGTGAGCCTCTGCGACGACCTGCTGGAAGCCCATAAAGACTGGCTTCCGGAGTACTGCTGAGAAATATATCTGCCCTCAAGAAAAAACCTTCTGCAGCCAGCTTCAGATGAAAGCTGAAATGCAGAAGGTCTTTTTTGCTGTTTTTTGCTGTGTTTTTCTTGTTATTCTTATTACAGAATCTCCCGGATCCGCCATGTCAGCCTCTCCGCGATCTGCGCTACACCGTAAATATTCGGGTGCACCTCGTCTGCTGACATAAAGGACATGTCTCCGATCATGTCCAATCCGTTGATATACGTTACATTCGGATAATTCAGTTCTTTCACGATCCGTTCGATGCACCTGCGCCACTTTTTCCCGTGACCGGCTTCATCGAAATCATCTCCGCAGTAATAGAACGGTGAGATGACGACAACCGGTTTATCCGGGTTGCGGCCGGCAACCTCACGGATCATATTGGTTACCCGTTCGTTGATTTTCTCCTCATCCCATGCCAGGACATTGATGCCAAGCTCCAGCGTGACCAGATCCCACCGGCCCTGCTCGCCTTCAGACGCAATATAATCCGCCATCGCCGGCTCTATGGCGCAGCCGCCTGCCATACCGATATTCTTCGCGTCCATGTTCAGATTATGCGCCAAGAGCGATACCCATGAATGCGACATGTCGATGGAATTGGAGCCATGGGTAATAGAGGAACCATAGGCCAGCAGCGTTTTGCGCGGGCACTGTTCAGGTCTGGGCGGTTCTATGTCCCCAAGTATATCGTGGATCTTAAAAAAGCCTCGGTCAAAGATGATCAGGATCACCTCCGGATCCCAGTCCTGGCCGCTGCGTCTTGCCATAACTTTAAGCCTGTCCAGATTCGCGGACCGCTTGATCACAAAGTCCTGCGGCTCCGGGCCCACCTGTTTATGGACCTCATGATCATCCCAGCTGCCCTGAATGCCGCCTCTGAACACGTGGAATACTCCATCATCCTCGCTGACGCTCATCCGGATCACCGCCTGTTCGCCTTTGAGAACAAAACGCAGCTCCACACCGGTGGCGCTGTAGACCATCTTCTGCCCGTGCGTGGATTCCATCACCGAACATACGGATTGCGGCACTCTCATCCAGGAAATACTGCCGTCGTCGTTGTAAAGGATTTCCGCGACATTATAAAGCTCCGCGTTTTTATAAAACATGGGAAGACCTCCTTATTGCTGCAGCTTTTTCACTTCGTCCAGCTGGATCGGCGTGATATGGCAGTAACCGGTCGGATTCTTGTCGAGATAATCCTGATGATACTCCTCCGCGTCGTAGAAAACAGCAAGCGGCGTGAGCTCTACATAGAATCTGTCGTGTTTTGCCTGCTCCGCGTCATACATCGCGTGAATCGCGGGCAGATCCGCCTCATCCGTGTAATAGATGCCCGTCTGGTACTGTGTCCCGATGTCGTGTCCCTGCTGATCCTTGACCTCCGGATCGATGACCAGAAAATACGCCTTCAGGATCGTCGTAAGCGAGATCTGCTCCGGATCGTAATCGACTTTGACCGTCTCGCGATGCCCCGTGGTGTCCGTACACACATCCTGATAGGTCGGATTCGCCGTGTGTCCGTTCGCGTAGCCGACAGTCGTCTCAATTACGCCGTGCAGAGCCTTGAAAACCCGCTCCGTCCCCCAGAAGCATCCGCCCGCCAGATAAATCGTTTTCATGAGTTTTCCTTTCTGTATGGACCACTGTTCTGTCTGAACAGCAGCTTTGTCAGTACAGTCGTTTATATCTGTACTGCTGCCCAGGCCGCTTTACTGTACTGTTTTCTCCCGTTCATCGCCGAAGAAGAACGCGGCAACCGTCCCCGGTCCGCTGTGCGCGGCGATGATCGTACCGATATTGTTGATGAGAATCTCCCCGTTGATATGCGGAAAACTGGCCTGTATTTCTTTTTTGAGTTCTTCCGCGTCAGCCCTGC
Organism: uncultured Eubacteriales bacterium; assembly: GCA_902782895.1. Classification (GTDB taxonomy): domain Bacteria; phylum Bacillota; class Clostridia; order Lachnospirales; family Bianqueaceae; genus RUG12817. The sequence continues at coordinate 6,861 of CACZPA010000093.1, read as the reverse complement.
AATTGGAATGGCAGATCCAGCATTTGCCGGAATAATCCGTCCCGTCCGCCGCGTGCTTTGCCATCGTCTCAACCGTCTCGCGAAGCGCGTTCTTTTTGCCGCGGACCTTTCCATAGGCGATGATCCTGCCGTCATAATCCAGATGCATGATCGGACAGATATTCAGGATCGTGCCGATTGTCGCAGCCGCGCCGGACACCCGGCCGCTGCGTTTGAAATACTTCAGATCCGTTGAAAAGAACTGGTGATGGACATGACGGCAATTCGCCGCAAGATAGGCAAGTACATCATCTATGCTCTTGCCCTGATCCGCGAGCTCTCTCGCGCCGTCCACAAGCAGCCCGTATCCGGATGAACTGCAGGTCGAATCGAATACCTCCAGTCTTCTGTCCGGATACTGCTCGCGCAGGATCTCCGCCGCCAGGAAGGCGTTGTTCACGGACTGCGTCATGCCGGAACCGAACGCGATATGCAGAACGTCCTGTCCCTTCTTCAGCTGTTCTTCAAAGAAATCCGTATACTCTCCGATATTCAGCTGGGATGTGGACGGCAGCTTGCCCGCGTCCAGCAATCCGTAGAAATGCTCCAGGGAATGCGGATCCTTGCCCATATCGTCGGGATAGACCTTCTCATCCACGATATACGAATAAAACAAAACCGGCAGATCGTGCTCCACTACGTAGGAATATGGCAGATCAATTGTTGATTCACAGGATAAAATAAAGTTTCTCATGGTGTTTCTCCTTGTTACTGGTGTTACCGATGTTACAGGTGTTACAGTTTATTGCCTTTCTTAAAAATGCTGCTGTTCATTACTCCAACGGGTAGCGGTCGATCACGATCCGTCCCTCGTGGAAAATGTTCTTGCGGATGAGTTTTCCGTCCGGAGCGTATTCCAGCGTCTCGCCTTCGGCGGTCCTGCCCCGGAAAGGACAAACCGTATGGATCTGATCCGTCCCCGGATAGTACGTCGTCAGCACATGGCTTTCCGGCTCGGCTTCCGAAACGATTGTCATCCGGAGATGTCCATCCGGATTCCAGACCTTGCTCTCGCCCTGACGCTTGCCGAGATGATAGTGGGAAACCGCCCTGATACGGCCGGCTGCATCGTATTCGGTCTCCTCGCCCTCGAGCAGGAAACGTCCGTCGTCCGCGATACCCCCGTGATAGACGAGCCGCAGCGACCCATCCTCATAGAATTCTTTGAATTCCTGCACGCCGTCCGGGAATCCGGCAGCCCGACTTATCATCAGCTCCTCGTCCGCAGGCTCTTCCGTCTCCGGTGCGAGCAGCCATGCTTCGTTGAATTCAAAGTGCAGCAGAGGCTGGACATTGGTCGCGACCAGATGAATCATGCCGTCAGGGCTCTGCCGCAGCACGCAGTATCCAATCGTATCCGAACCGTCAAAAAGCGTCGGATTATCCTTGCGCGGCTGTGTCCCCCACAGCTTTTTGAAATGCCAGGTTTGTCCCTCATCATCGGACCAGGCCGCATAGCAGTCCCGATCCGTGCTCCCGGCGGGTCTGCGGCCCAGCTTGTCCTGATAATCGCCGCACATGACGAGACGTCCGGACTCAAGACGCAGCACACATGGCCTCTGTCCGGAATTCAGCGCGGTAAACGGTGATTTTGTCACCGTATAACTGTCCCCTCCGTCCCGTGTTATCGCCTGCGGCATATATCCGTCGATATCCGAGTTCTTCCCGCCAAGGCAGAGGATCGAACCGTCCTTGAGCTCGACCGCCGTGGTATGCCGTCCCGCGGTCCGTCCGGCAGGATTCTCCCAGGTCTGAAGTCCGTCTTTGGAGCGCCACAATACAGAAGAGGCCCCCAGAGAACTGTCACAGACCAGATAGAACGTACCGTCCTGCGCGTGTACACAGGTGTTAACCGGCTGACGCACAATATACCCCGCTTTATTCTTGAATAACGGGAAATGTGTATCGCTCCAGGTTACGCCGTTGTCGACGGATTTCTTATACTGGAACGGGAAGGAATCCGGCAGCTGCTGCCATCCCCAGAACTGATAAACCGTCCCGTCCGTATCCGTATAGAGCAGCGGCGCGTGATCGTTCACACCGACCGGATTCAGGAAAAGATCCGGCAGATCCCAGCCGTCCCTGCCCTTGCGCATACGGACCGCCACAAGACCCGCTTCCGCGTCATATTCATGGAATGTAGAATAGACCGACAGCAGCAGATCGCCGTTCGGGCAAACCGTAAAGCCCGGTGAGTGGTGATGATGGCGGAATCCCGCGGGAAATCCTGCAGCAACGGACTCCGGAACCGCTGTATTATCCGGCGGAATCGTGAAAAGCTGCCGTTTGCGGTAATATGGCCTTGCCGGATCCGGAGCCGCGTTGATAAAAGCTTCCTGTTTCTGCCGGACCGCGACCGTGATCAGGGACGGAGTCTGCTCTCCCCGCGGCTTCACGGCTTCGCCCTGTACAATCCGGAAGCCGATCGGATGACGGCCAAAGGGATTCTCTGTATCTTCCCGATAATGCCGATAGGACGGCGGCAGCGCGCAGCGCATCCAGAGCTCCAAGGGCTCTTCATTGTATCTTGCCGGGTTGTCCAGATATCCGCCGCGGACGCATTTCCAGTCGCCGGAAACAGGCCCTGCCGGATCTGTCACTTCCTGATGCGTATACGGCGCATACCAGTCATAGCACCATTCCCGGATATGCGCGTCACACATCCGATCAAGGGACAGTTCGCCACTGTGCCGCGCGGCATACTCCCACTCTGCCTCCGTCGGCAAACGGTACGTCAAGCCCTCTTTGGCGGACAGCCACTCACAGTAGGCCGCGGCTTCCTGCCAGCTGACACCGAGCGCATAGCCCCGATAGTCCGTCACGTCCGGGTTCTCAGCTTCTGCTCCGGTATGTGTCTCTCGCCAGAATTCCGCGAAATCTTCGCAGCGTACCGGCTCTTCCGCAATCCAGTAGGGCTTTGTGATCGTAACGTTATGGACCGGCAGTCCGTCCGGGCATTTGACAGGATCCCCGCCGCCCATCTTAAAGGTCGCCGCTTCCACATACGCCATCCGTACACCCGCCTGATTCCTGTAATCCTTACTCATCTTCTGTATTCCTCCATTTTACGGATCACCTGACGGCTGCCAAGTCCGCCGGATTTTGCAAAGATCCGGATCCTGCCGCAGGATGTATCCGCCAGACAGATCGATACACCGTCCTCTAACTGCCCTGTCACGTGGATCCGTCCCCAATCGAGTGATGTAAGAATCCCCTCCAGCGTATCGCCGCCGAAAACCGCGAGATCCCTGCAGCCGGAGTTCCGGATCAGGTCTGCAGCGGCCGTCTGCATCCGGTTCATCAGTTCCTGATGATAAGAATCCGGCGCGTCCCGCCGGATATCCTCTTCCCGCTCGGCCGCCGCAACGATCGCGGTACCACCGGTCTTCAGAACGGGAAGTGCCTCTTCAGCGGTCTCCAGCCGGAACAGCGGGATATCCCCTCGTTCCGCAAGCTGCGCAAAAGTGATCGGATTCGCGCTGCCGCTGAAGATCAGAAATCCTCCCTGTGCCGCAGTCTTTTCTGTATACCGCGAGTCCCCTTTCCAGCCTTTCGCTTCGGCTCTCAGCTGTGCGTAAATTGTCCCCAGACCCGCGCAGCCGCTGATCAGGCTGCAGCCTTCCCGGATCCTCTCCCGTACGGTTTTCTCCATAGATTCTTCCGATGTACAATCATACAGATACACCTCCGGAAGCTCCCCGTCCCGGTCAACAGAGATCGCTTCCCCGTTTTCCGGGACTTTGCGCACTTGCAGCGGATAGTCCATCCGCAGCAGATCCGTCCCGTTTGACACCGTCATCGGCGACCGCGGATCCTTCGCGAAAACAGACCGCTCCAGGAGCTGATCCCCGATATAGATCACGCCATCCTGCAAGGTCCTGTGGATCTGCGGGTAAGCAGGCATCGCGTGAAGGGTTTTGCCGGTTACGCGTACCGCGGCAGCTGCTGTCGCAGAGATATTGTCGCGCCAGACGGAATCCGTTTTCAGGAAGATACAGTCCGCGTAATCTTTCCATCGATCGATAATCCGCGCTGTCACGGCATAAGCCTCTCCCGGAAGCATATGCCGCGTTCCGGAGGCAAAAACCAGAACCTCCGGATTCAGATCGAGCGCGATCGTGCCGGAATCAGCCGGCAGCAGCCATGTGCGAAAACCGCATTTGGCAAAGCAGCAGCTCGTATCCAGTGCTCCGGTAAAATCATCCGCGATAATCAGTATCATCTGGCCATCCTTTCCTCTGTGATCCCCGTGGCGTCCGCGACGGCTTCCGCAAGCTTTTTATAGGCAAACTGCGCCGTGCCGTGGAGATCGGATCCGTATGTGAAGCGGCATCCCTCCTCGCGTGCGATCGTAAAGAACCGCACCCACTCACTGCGCACGACCTCCTCCGGTGAGAATCCTTTTACCGTCAAAGAGTTGATTTCCAGAGCGATATCATGGTCCCTGGCCTCCCGCACACACGCGCGGAAATCCGCGTCCGGAATCCACTGGAGGATCTCGTTCTGGTGATCTCCGTATCCCACCGGTTCAAAGGGATGCGCCAGCACGGTGATCCTGTCCGCCAGCGGATGCCGCATCACACCGTGAAAAGTCTGCACCATATATTCCGCGCACTCTTTCCAATGATCCGTAAAGTCCATCGAAGCCGTCACCCCGATGTAATTCAGGTGCGAATGCGGAACGATGACATAATCCAGGATCGACAGATCTTCTTCCGTCAACGGAATTGTCCCGTCCATCGCGAATTCGGATTCACAGCCGGTCAGGATCCTGACAGACGTTTCTTTCTGTAATTGCCCGACAGCACGCCGGATCTCCCGCAGCGTCTCGGGGCCGCGGTCCTCATAATACCGGCCTCTCCCGGGAAAAGCTCTGTTCCAGTAATGCTCGGAGAACCCGATCGTTGTCAGGCCATTCTCCTCCGCGGCGGAAGCGCATTCCCGCATAACAGTCAGCCGGTCCGCCTGTGCCGGATAGTCACTGTGAATATGAAGATCGGTAGTAAAAAGCATTCCGTACCCCTTTCTGTGCTTGCGTTTTTAGGACGAATATGGTATAATTACGAAAACTTAGGTGAAATACCAAAAGGAGGACAATTCAATGGGAATGGGAAAGGAATTCAAGACATTCATTACCCGCGGCAACATGATGGATCTTGCGGTTGGCGTTATCGTAGGAGGCGCTTTTAACGGCATTATTACGTCCTTCGTCAATAACATCATCATGCCTGTCATCAGCCTGTTCACCGGCAAGATCGACTTTGAGAACCTGTTTGTAGCGCTCGACGGCAACAAGTACGCAACGCTCGCTGAGGCTCAGGAAGCCGGCACTTCTGTTCTTGCTTACGGAAGCTTCATCACCGCCATCATTAATTTCGTTATCCTGGCGCTGGTCGTATTCTTCCTGGTCAAGGGCGTCAACAAGCTGAAAGAATCTACAGCCAAGAAGGAAGAGCCCGCGGCTCCGACGACCAAGATCTGTCCGTTCTGCAAGAGCGAGATCGACATCACCGCTACCCGCTGCCCGCACTGCACTTCCGAGCTTCCGGAAGAAGAAGCAACTACGTAAGCTTTACAAACGGCTATTGAAAACGAGCGGCCTGAAGCTGCTCGTTTTTTGTTGCCTTCCCGAAAACGGCCTGTAAAAGGACCCGGAGGCGGTTATTCGATTTTCACGATCTTTGCGTACAGCGCCTGCCGGCCCGTCTCGTAATTTTCGGAATAATTGCAGGTTGAAAGCGTCAGAATCTTATCCTCCGCCGTAATCTCCACGTCCGGGAAAACGGTTTCCGACAACGAACGCATCTCTTCTACATAATCCAGGAAATCTTCATCATTCGCGAAGTCGAACCGCAGATATTCCTCATAGACCGTCGTCCGGTAAGTCGAGAAAATCTGACACTCGTAAACCGCGTCCGGCGTAATATACCAGAAAACCGGATTCTCGTCGGCATTATCCTGATCGAGCAGTCTGCGGAGCTTGCCCATCATGGAACCGTCCGCCATACTGTGGCCATAGATTACACAGTTGCGACTCTCTCCCCACTCGCTCCGCCAGTCAAAGAACATCGTACCGGCATATTCAATATCGCCGTAGATATTCATATGCAGATATACGTCATTATCGTAGGACTGCACGACCGGATGATTGATCTCCGCCACCGGCACAAGCAGCCAGCCCTGTACGTCCGGATTCAGCTCCCTCAGCTTGGTAAAATCATAATGCGGCAGTTTGGGCTTGCGGCTCCCGGCCGCTGTTCCGGTATTGTTGACCGGCAGATTCTCATCCGTGATGATCCGAGAGCTCTCCTCCGGCTCCTCCGTTATTTCCACATCCTCATTATAGAAAAGATCCTTGACTTCCTTCTGCACCTTCGCGTTATGCGCGTAATTGTACAGGATCTTCCCGAGCCGGATGCCCGAATAAACGAATACACCGGCAAAAATCAGGATCAGAATCAGCAGAATAATGCTTTTCTTGTCTTTCTTCTTTTTTATCTTCTCGCTCATAGAGTCCTTTCCGTCCCCGCTCTCTTGTTATTTATCCGAAGACGTGTCCTGTGATGCCGGCACTTTACGCCAGGACGGCAGGACATGGGTAATTCTCTTCGATGTGACCATTGACTGCATATAGATTCCAAGTCCGACAAAGAAAATCGCGATCATCCATACCAGCCACTTGGGCGGCTGCTGCTCCTGATAGATCAATCCATACAGAAGAAGATGCGCGATCAGCACGCCTCCGCCCAGCGACATCGCGGCAATGGTAAAGCCTTTATTCGCAAGCTGTACCAGGAAGGCTATGAGAAGCGCTGCCACTAT
>CACZPA010000092.1 GCA_902782895.1 uncultured Eubacteriales bacterium | reverse complement strand
CAGGACAGCTTCCAGGAAAAGAATCTTGGCTCTCTGTCCGCCGCTTAACGACCGGATCGGCTGCAGCATCTCTTCCGGCGTGAACCGCATATTGCCCATAAAAGTGCGGGCGCGCGTTACGTCTGTCTTCGCGTAATGCCCGGCAAGATAATCGATCGGATTCCTGTCATATTCCAGTACTTCCTGATAATCCTGCGGCATATAGAAAACGTGAATGTCCCGCCGTCCGGCAAGTTCTTCCCGGATGCGGCGGAGCAGTGTCGTCTTGCCGGAGCCATTCCGCCCGATGATGCCGACATGCGCGGGGCCGCGTACGTTCAGAACGATATTCCGGGAAAGGGTTTTCCCGCCGGCGGTCAGTTCGGGGATCACGGTTTCGAGGACGGTTTTGCCTGCCGGAATGCGGATCGACGGATCGAACCGGGTCAGAATCGCCTTCTCAGGGTCCGTGAATTCGGTAAAATTCTCCTTTTCCCGTTCAAATCGCGCTCCCATGGACAGGACGGTATGCATCTTTTTCTTAAGCAGACGACCGCCGGAAGGATCCTGCCGGGAGATCGTCCGCTGCTGGTGATCCACCTTGTCACGGATCTTGCGGTAGCGCTCCATCTGATTCTTGTAATCCTCGCGCTGCTTGGCCGCGACCTGATCCTGATGCTCCATATCATGCGCTCTGCGCGCGATATATTCAGAGTAGGGGACACGGGCGACCGTCATCTTGCAGAGCTGCTTCCTGTGGGTCAGCTCCAGATGCAGGATCATGTTGGCGGTCCGCTCGATCAGCGTCTCATCATGGGAAATATAGAGAACGGGAAGCTGGGTCGAGGAGATCAGGCGCTCCATCCACTCCAGTGCCTCCAGATCCAGATCATTGGTCGGCTCGTCGAGCAGCAGAATGTCCGGATCCTGCGCCAGCAGACGGGCAGCCTCCAGACGGATCCTTTCACCGCCGGAGAAAGACTGCAGGATTCTGTCGCTTTCTGTCAGATCCGGATTAATCCCGGCCTGACGGAAAGCGGAGAGGTGATGGTAGACATCGATCCCGTCAAAGTATTCCCTGACCGTCTTGTGAAGGTCGGATTCCGGCAGACTCTGCGGTAGATAGGCGAGCTTGGCCTTTGTTATGACAGAACCGGAGATCTCGCAGTAATCCGCAATGAGAGCAGGGTCATAGATGGCTTTCAGCAGCGTAGACTTGCCGTTTCCCTCTTCGCCGATAATGACGGCCTTGTCTCCGGGCAGGAGCGTAAAAGAGAAGTCTTTGACAAGGGTTCTCCCGTCCTGCAGAAGCGTGAGTGACAGATTATTGCACTCCAGCATAGTATCCCTCCTTACAGAGAAAACAAAAAGGACGTCTCTCAACGAAACGTCCTCTTATCTTCTCGGAACGAACTTATGCACGCACGACCTTGTTGGACTTCAGACAATCCGCGCAAACATGCAGAGTCTTGGGAGTACCGTTTACAATCGCCTTTACGGTGCGGATGTTCGCCTTCCACATCTTGTTGGAACGTCTGTGAGAATGGCTGACCTTAATTCCGAAATGAGCTCCTTTATCACAAATATCACACTTTGCCATAACTGTAGGTGCACCTCCTTTAATCGACTATTGCAAAGGCTCCAAATAATGACCTCAATATGCAACACGCCTATTTTAACAGATAAGTATGGAAAAAGCAAGGAAAAATTCCGTATTTTTTAAAAAATTATTTGTCGGATTCGATTGCCGCTGTCTCGGAAATACCGATCTGGACCGTCTGGAGAGCAATTTTGCCGTCTTCGGACAGTACAACTTCGATATGATCGCCGTCTTTGACTTCTCCGGACAGATACTTCTCGGAAATCAGATCCTCCAGATCGCGCTGGATCAGGCGGCGCAGAGGACGCGCGCCGAATTCCGGACTGTAGCCGCGTTCGGATAGATTCTTCCGGACGGCTTCGTCGACATGCACGGTCATGTTGTGAGCGGCTGCAGATTTGTCGATTTCCTTCAGCATCAGATCCGTGATCTTGCTGATCTCTTCGGGCTTCAGCGGATCGAAGGTAATGATCTCATCGATGCGGTTCAGAAATTCCGGACGGAAGGTCGTCTTGAGCGCGGCGTTGATGGACTGCGACAGAGACTGCGCCGCACCGGATCCGAATCCGAGTGTACGGGTCAAATTCTGGGATCCGGCGTTTGTGGTCATAATGATGATCGTGTTCTCAAAATTGACCACACGTCCCTGGTTGTCCGTCAGACGTCCGTCGTCCAGAATCTGCAGCAGAACATTGAAAATATCGGGATGCGCCTTCTCGATCTCGTCGAGCAGGACAACAGAATACGGACGGCGGCGGACTTTCTCGGAGAGCTGACCGCCTTCATCGTATCCAACGTATCCCGGAGGCGCTCCAATCAGCTTGGAAGAGGTGAAGCTGTCCATGTATTCGGACATATCGACACGGATCAGCGCGTCTTCGGAGCCGAACATCTCTTCAGCGAGCGCTTTGGCGAGCTCGGTCTTGCCGACGCCGGTCGGCCCGGCAAAAACAAACGAGGCCGGTTTGCGCTCTTTGCGGAACCCGCTGCGGCTGCGGCGGATCGCTTTCGAGACCGCGTCCACGGCTTCTTCCTGGCCGATGACACGCTTGTGCAGCTGATCCTCCAGATGCAGGAGCTTATCGGCTTCCTGCGCGGTCAGACGATGCACCGGGATCTTGGTCCAGGCTTCGACGACACCGGCAACGTCCTCATCCGTCAGCGGTACATGTGTACCGAGAGCTTTGGCTTTATTGATCTCGTCCGTTAGACGCAGCTCTTCCACACGGCAGTTGGCTGCTTCTTCGAAATTATTCTTCTGCGCGGCCATCTCCTTGTCCATCTCGACAGCTTCGAGCTGACGCTGCAGATCGTCGATCTGGACCAGAAACTCGTTGTGCAGATTGACCTTGGAAGAAGCTTCATCGATCAGATCGATCGCCTTATCCGGCAGATAGCGCTGGTGAATGTAGCGGACGGACATGCGGACCGCTTCCTCGAGCACCGCGTCTGAAATACTGACGTTGTGGTATTCCTCATAGACGGGACGCAGACCCTTCAGAATCTCGACGGTTTCTTCCGGGGACGGTTCATCTACGATAACAGGCTGGAAACGGCGCTCCAGCGCGGAATCCTTCTCGATATACTTGCGGTATTCTTCGAGCGTAGTTGTACCGATGATCTGGATCGTGCCTTTTGCAAGAGCCGGCTTCAGAATATTGGCGGCGTTCATCGCGTTCTGCGCGTCGCCGGCGCCGATCAGATTGTGGATCTCGTCGATGACCAGAATGATGTTTTTTGCCTTGGTGACCTCGTTCAGAATACCCTTCATACGGCCTTCAAACTGGCCGCGGAACTGTGTGCCCGCGACAAGACCGGTCATGTCGAGCAGACGCACGTCCTTGTGCAGAAGCTTGACAGGAACCTTTTTCTGTGCAATCCGCTGTGCGAGACCTTCCGCAATCGCGGTTTTGCCGACGCCGGGCTCGCCCAGCAGTACGGGATTATTCTTGGTACGGCGGTTTAAGATCTGCATGACGCGCTCGATCTCGTTATCGCGGCCGACGATCGGATCCGTCTCGCCACGGCGCGCTTCGTCGGTAATACTCGTGCTGAATTTGGACAGATAAGGATACTTGCGCTCCCAGCGGCGTTTCTCCGTCGGGTCGCCGCTCTCGTCTGTCTCCTGTCCCTGCGGCATGAGACTGTCGTCCTCATCCCCGGACAGACCGGCAAGATTGTGCATGCCTTCCTCGGCCGGCATATCACCGTTCTCGTCCTCACCGCCCGTCGGGGTAGAGCCGGTCATCATCTCCAGCATACCCGGAGGCAGAATATTGGCAAGCGGGCCAAGACCCTCCTGCAGTGCCTGCGGATCAGTGCCCTCCAGAGCATCCGAAAGGGCTTTATTGAGCTGCTCGGCCTGTTCTTCCGTCATGCCGGCGCTGGAAAAAAGCTGTTTCATATTCACTCCCTGTTTGCGCGCGCAGGACATGCACAACGCAAATCGCTTAGTCTTACCGTCCTCAAGACGGTTTAAGAAGATAACCGCAGGATTCTTGCGGCAAAGCTGACATAACATCTGTGTCATCACTCCTTCGTATCAGATATTATAATGGCTGTCGCGCCAAAATGCAAGCCGGTGTTGCGAAAACCGTCCGAAGATGGTACAATAGCTTTCGCCGGAGTCTCAGTAAAAGAGGAGGAATTATAGTGGCAAGTCAGTATTATTCGGACGCTCTCAAGGCCGGCAAGAAGTGTTTTGCGGAAGCCAGAGCCAGAGGAGAGAATCCGTATCTGAGAGTCCTTGAAGAAGATAAAGAGGGGCTGGATACCCAGAACGAGATCAGTCTCGGTGTTATGGATATTCCGGCCGGTAAAATAATCGGAACCAGCGCGCATGCCCGCAGTCTTTCCTTTGCGAGCAACTATATGCCGATTCTGCCCCCGGGGACGGAATTCGCTTCTAAATGGAGCAATCTCTGTGAGAGCCATCTGGAGGTTGGAATCCATACGCCGATCCAGGTTTATGAGTTCCTGAATTATTATTATGTCGTTGAAGGCAACAAGCGCGTCAGCGTTCTTAAGTTTTTTGACGCGGAGACGGTCCCGGGACGTGTAACAAGAGTCATGCCCAAGCGGGTTGATGATCCGGTCGTCCGGATTTATTACGAGTTCCTGGATTTCTTTAATATCAGCCATGTCAATTATGTCTGGTTTACGGAGGAAGGGTCTTTTGCGTCTCTGTGCTCCGCGGTCGGTCTGGAGACGGAGGAAGCATGGAAGGATCTGGACGCCAGGACGCGTTTCCATTCCAATTATTACGGTTTCCGCAAGATCTACAAGGAGATGGACAACGACAGGCTGAAGCTCACGACCGGAGACGCTTTTCTGAAGTATATCAATGTTTTCGGCTATAAGACGTTGTATGACGAATCCGAATCGAAGATCCGGGAAAACCTGGAAATCCTGTGGCCGGAGCTACAATTTGAGTCCAACGATAACCCGATCGGTCTGAGCACGAAACCGGACAGGCCGGTCCACAAGAGTATCCTGTCGTCGATTTTCTCCGGACAGCCCAAAACCATCAAAGCCGCGTTTGTATACGCGGATTCTCCGGATAAGGCAAGCTGGGCTTACGCGCATGAGCTGGGCAGACAATATGTAGAAGATTCCATGCAGGGACGGGTAATCACAGAACGTTTTGACAATGTTTCCACCGATCCCGATAAGGGAAGTGAAGAGCTCGGCAGGATCGCGCAGCAGGGCTTCGACTGCATCTTTACGACATCCGCGACGCTCATTACGCCGAGCGTGAAAGCGGCGATCCTGCATCCGGAGACACGTTTCCTGAACTGTTCGGTCAATCTGCCGTATCAGCATGTACGGACTTACAGCGGCAGAATGTATGAGGCGAAATATATCTCAGGCGCGATCGCGGGAGCGATGACGCTCTCCGACAAGATCGGCTATATTACGGACTATCCGACGGTTCCGACGATCGCGAGCATTAATGCGTTTGCGCTGGGAGCGCAGCTTGTCAATCCGCGCGCGCAGATTTATCTGGAGTATACGGCGCTGAAAGACAGGACAGGTAGACCGTCGGAGCGCATGAAAGAACTCGGCGCGGACATCCTGTCCATGCAGGATATGATTTCTCCGGTACATGCTTCGCGCCGGTATGGTGTCTTTATGTCGAATCCGGACGGCTCGATCTGGAACCTGGCGATGCCGGTATTCAATTGGGGCATCTTCTACGAGAACATTCTCGAAAGCATCGAAAACGGTTCTTATGACGATCAGGACGGT
>CACZPA010000091.1 GCA_902782895.1 uncultured Eubacteriales bacterium | reverse complement strand
TTTCTGTCCACGCGGATCACTTCAAATCCCGCCTTGGTCAGAGCATCTGTCACATCCTGCTCCCGCTCCCGGATAATACCGGACGCGATGAATACTCCGTCCCCGGCAAGCACCTGATAGACGTCCGGGCAGAACCCGATGATAACATCGGCGATAATGTTCGAGACGACGACCTGCGGATGTACGCCCGCAAGCTCCGGAATCTGCAGCAGATCGCCCTGATATACGCTGACCTGGCTGTCTACGCCATTCTCCGCCGTATTCTCTCCCGCGACCTTGACCGCTTTCGCGTCCAGATCCGTACAATAGACCTTGCCCGCTCCGAGCTTAGCCGCCGCGATTCCAAGGATTCCGCTGCCGCAGCCGATGTCAAAAACCGTTTCTCCGCCGTGGATCTGCTCCTCCAGCATCGCGACACACATGCTGGTCGTCTCGTGTGTCCCGCTGCCGAAAGCCATTCCCGGATCCATCCGGATCACGATATCGCCCGGTTCAGGCTCCGCTTCCAGCCAGCTCGGCACGACCAGAATCTTGCCGATATGAAACGGCTTATAATACTGTTTCCAGTTGTTTGCCCAGTCCTCTTCCTTCATAGCGGTCACGAAGATCTGTCCCGATCCGACCGGCAGATACTGCGCGATATTCTGCAGGGAAGAACGGATCGCGAGCTCCATTTCTTCGCGCTTTGCCGGCGTATCCAGCTGCTCCTCGGCAAAATACACGCTCACCAGGACTTCATCCCGCTTCAGATCCTTCAGGAGTTCTTCGTCAATATAGTCCCAGTCGAGCGGGCTTTTTTCCTGCAGCAGGATATCCTTCGGGTCCAGGATCTCTACGCCCTTGGCTCCGAGCTCCTCTTCCAGACTGTAGGAAAGCGCCTCTACCGCTTCTGTCACGGTATGAATCGTATAACGGTACCAGTTCATGCTTTTACCTGTTGTTTATTTGAAACGTCCGAATAAACCCTTTCCTTTGGAATCCGTTGACTCGCCCATTGCCTCCGCGTACGCGCGCAGAGCCTCTTTCTGCTTCTCGTTCAGATGCTTGGGCACCTCTACGGTAACGGTCACATACAGATCACCGCGCTGCGTGGAACTGTGCAGCTGCGGTACTCCCTTGCCGCGCAGGCGGAATCTTGTCCCGTTCTGCGTTCCCGGCGCGATGGTATATTTAACGTTTTTGCCGTCGATCGTCGGCACTTCGACCTCGCATCCAAGCGCGGCCTGCGCGAACGTCAGCGTCAATCCGCTGTACAGATCATAGCCCTGTCTCGCGAAATTCGGCGAGCTCTTGACGTTGAAAAGCACATACAGATCGCCGTTCGGTCCGCCGTTGCGTCCCGCTTCGCCGGCTCCGGAGAGCCTCATGCGCTGACCGACATCGATACCAGCCGGCACATTGACCTCGATGGTCTTCTGCTTGCGGACACGGCCCTGACCGCTGCATTTCGGGCATTTGTCCTTGATGATCTTGCCGGTGCCGCCGCAGCTCGGGCAGACGTGAACACTCTCCATCATGCCCATAAAGGTCCTCTGCTGTGTGCGTACCCGTCCCTGGCCTTTACACTGCGGACAGGTCTCCGGCGAGCTTCCCGGCGCGGCGCCCGTGCCATGACAATCGGGACAGGTATCCCACATGGACAGAGTCAGTTTCTTCGTGCAGCCAAAAACAGCCTCTTTGAAGGTCAGCTCCATTGTGGCCTGCATATCTTCGCCGCGTGTCGCGCCGCTCGGATCTCTGTAGCGCGTGCCGCCGCCGAAAATATCGCCAAAACCGCTGAAACTTCCTCCGCCAAAGCCGAACAGATCTCCGAAGATATCGTTGAGATCGCCGAAATTAAAGCCTTCAAAACCGGACGTGCCGCCGGCTGACGGATCAAAAGCGGCCGCGCCGTATCGGTCATATTTCTCTCTCTTTTCTTTATCGGAAAGGACAGCATACGCTTCCGTAGCTTCCTTGAACTTCTCTTCAGCTTCTTTATCTCCCGGGTTCGCATCGGGATGGTATTTCTTGGCAAGGACCCGGTACGCTTTCTTGATCTCCTGGTCCGTCGCTTCTTTCGAAACGCCAAGAACTTCATAATAATCTCTTTTTTGTGCCATCTTCCGCTCCCTGCTTTCTGTTTACGGACATGACCAGACGGCAGACGCGTATTCCGCGCCCGCCGTCTGGCTTAAGACCGTTGTTTCTGGTAGATTATACTTCTTTATAATCAGCGTCTACGACGTCGTCATCCGGGCCTTTGCCGCCATTGCCCGCGCCGCCGCCGAATCCGCCGGCTCCGCCGAAATTCTGGCCGCCGTCAAAACCCTGACCGCCATTAAATCCCTGTCCGCCTGCACCGCCCTGCTGTCCCTGCTGCTGATACAGTTTCTGCGCCATATCGTTCAGGGTCTTGGTCAGTGCATCGGTCGCTTCCTTGATCTCCGCGATCTGCGCGTCGGTCGGAGTCGTCTTTCTCGCAGCCTCGGCAAGATTCTTCAGCTTGTCTGCCGCAGCCTGGATAGCGGACTTATCCGTCGCGTCAACCTTGTCGCCCAACTGATTGAGCGTGCTCTCTGCCTGGAAGACCATGGAGTCAGCCTGGTTCACGACATCGATCGCCTCTTTGTGCTTCTTGTCCTCTTCCGCGTACTTCTGCGCTTCCTTAACCGCGTTGTCGATCTCGTCCTTGGACATGTTGCTGGAAGCGGTGATCGTGATCTTCTGCTCCTTGCCGCTGCCCAGATCCTTAGCGGTAACGTTTACGATACCGTTCGCGTCGATATCGAAGGTAACCTCGATCTGCGGAACTCCGCGCATCGCCGCCGGAATACCGTCAAGGCGGAAGTTGCCGAGGGTCTTGTTGTCGGCAGCCAGCGGACGCTCACCCTGTACTACATGGATATCGACTGCTGTCTGGTTGTTCTCAGCCGTTGTGAAGATCTGGCTCTTCTTGACCGGGATCGTGGTGTTGCGCTCGATCAGAGGCGTCGCGACGCCGCCCATCGTCTCGATGCCGAGGGTCAGAGGCGTTACATCCAGCAGAAGGATATCTCCGGAGCCTGCTTCACCGGACAGCTTGCCGCCCTGGATCGCGGCGCCGATCGCTACGCACTCATCGGGATTCAGTGTCTTGTTGGGCTCCTTGCCCATCAGCTGGCGAACCTTCTCCTGAACCGCCGGAATACGGGTAGAACCGCCGACCAGCAGAACCTTGTTGATATCGGAAGCGGACAGTCCCGCGTCTCTCAGCGCGTTCTGTACCGGGATCGCGGTCTTCTCGACCAGATCCTGTGTCAGATGCTCAAACTGCGCTCTCGTCAGCGTAATGTTCATATGCTTCGGGCCCTCGGAGGTCGCGGTGATGAACGGCAGATTGATATTGGAGCTTGTCGTCGTGGACAGCTCGATCTTGGCCTTCTCAGCCGCTTCCTTCAGACGCTGCATGGCCATTCTGTCTCCGGACAGATCCACACCGTCGCTCTTCTTGAAGGAATCTACCAGGAAGTCAATGATTCTCTTATCAAAATCATCGCCGCCCAGATGTGTATCGCCGTTCGTGGACAGAACCTCGATAACGCCCTCGCCGATATCAATGACGGATACATCGAAGGTGCCGCCACCCAGGTCATAGACCATGATCTTCTGCTCCTGCTCGTTGTCCAGGCCATAGGCCAGCGCAGCTGCTGTAGGCTCGTTGATGATACGCTTTACGTCAAGGCCCGCGATCTTGCCGGCATCCTTGGTCGCCTGTCTCTGCGCGTCGTTGAAATACGCGGGAACGGTGATGACCGCCTCTGTTACGGTGCTGCCCAGATAGCTCTCCGCGTCCGCCTTCATCTTCTGAAGGATCATCGCGGAAATCTCCTGCGGGCTGTAGCTCTTGCCGTCGATCGGGATCCTGTGATCCGTACCCATCGATCTCTTGATGGAGATCACGGTACGGTCCGGATTGGTGACTGCCTGACGCTTTGCCGTATCGCCGACCAGTCTCTCGCCGGTCTTGGTAAACGCAACGATGGACGGTGTAGTCCTGGATCCTTCCGGATTGGTAATAACTACGGGCTTGCCGCCTTCCATAACCGCTACACACGAATTTGTCGTACCCAGATCAATTCCGATAATCTTGCTCATGATAATTCTCCTCCTCAAATATATTCAGTATTCCACGTATGTGGAAATCAGTTTGCAACCTTTACCATGCTGTAACGGACAACCTTGCCCTTCATGGTGTAACCCTTCTGATAGACCTCAACGATGGTATTCTCATCGGTGGCCTCATCCTCGACGTGCTGTACCGCGTTGTGCAGATTCGGGTCAAAGGGCTGTCCGAGCGCTTCGATCTCCTCAAGCCCGATGCCCTTCAGTGCCTCGATGAACTGATCGTGGATCATCGCAAGGCCCTTGGCCATCGCGCTGTCCTTATCTTCTTCACCGATCGCGGTCATCGCGCGTTCGAAATTATCCAGCAGCGGCAGGATCGTCTCGATCACGTCCATCTGGCCGCTGGCTCTCTCCTGCTCCTTCTCCTTGACGGTCCGCTTGCGGTAGTTATCAAACTCCGCCATCGTCCGCAGCAGACGGTCCTTGTAATCCGCCGCCTGTTTATCGGATTCGGCAAGCTTCTCCTCCAGCTCTTTGCAAAGCTTATCCGGATCGGAGGCAGTCTCTTCATCCTCTACGGAAACACTGTCAACGGCCTGTTCCTCTGTTTCACCGGCCTTCGCAGGCTCTGCGGCAGCGGCAGTCTCCTGCTGCTTCTCCTGCAGCTGCGGCTCCTTCTCAGCTGTCTCCATCTTCTTCTTTCCTTTCTTCATCCTGATTCCCTTCTTCCTGTGTATCCCCACCATAGGACAGCGCTCTCTGCAGATCCGTCATCATACTGCCCAGCGTCGAAATGACTTTGCCGTAATCCATCCGGACCGGGCCGATAACACTTATCGTTCCTTTATTATCGCCTCCGACCGTATAGGTCGTCGTGATGACGCTGCATTCCTGCATGGCGGTCAGCTCGTTCTCCTTGCCGATCGTTATCCGCAGATTGTGGGAAAGCCTCGTGGGATGCGTGCTGCGGATCGTCGAGAGCATCTCGTCTTTCTTATGGAAAACCTCCATGACCGCGCGGGCACTCTGTACATCGCTGAATTCCGGGAAATCCAGAATATTCGTCGTACCTGCGGTATACATCTCGGTGTCACTCGCGTACTCTACCGTCGACTGAATCGCATCCAGCAGACTGGTTACGATCTCCTGCTCTATGCCAAGCTCGCGGCGCAGCTTCTGAATCACCGGAAGATTGATCTCCTCCATCGCAAGCCCCTGCAGGTTGTGATTCATCACGTTGGACAGCCTGTCCGCTTCTTCCTGCGAAAGCGCGTGATCCATGGAAAGCATGTGATTCCGTACGACATTGCCGTCGGTCACGATCATCAGGACCGTGGAGTGCTCGTCCACCGGGATCAGCTGCAGATGCTTCAGCTTGGTCCGGTTCATATTGGGCATCGTGACAACGGTCGGATACCGCGTGATCACCGAAAGCAGTTCGCCGATCTCGCGCAGAACCGCGTCCAGCTGCTGTGATTTCCTCTTCAGCATCGCGCTGACGACCCGCGTCTCGTCTTCTGTGGGAATCCGCTCCGATCGCAGCAGGCTGTCGACATACAGTCTGTAGCCCTTGGAAGAAGGAATTCTGCCGGCCGATGTATGCGGCTGAACGATGAATCCCAGCTCCTCCAGATCTGCCATCTCGTTCCGGATCGTCGCCGAGGAAAGTCCAAGAGGAGACCTGCGGGAAATGGTACGGGAACCAACAGGTTCTGCTGTTTCCAGGTAATTCAGAATGATCGCCTGCAGAATCTGCATCTGCCGATCGCTCAGACTATCCATTTCATCCCCTCCTTTTGGATTTGTTAGCACTCAACTCTTGAGAGTGCTAACATCTGTATATAAATTAGCACTTGACTTATCCTTTGTCAAGTGCTTTTTATAAGTTTACAATTTGTTCATATTTGGGTCAGTTTTTTCTGATCCGGCTTATTATTTGTGTCCGGCTTATTCTGCCGACCTCTCCTCGGCCGGCTCCGGTTCTTCCACGACGTCATCGTCCAGAATCCTTGGAACTGCATTCTCTTCATCCGGATTCCAGATCGGCGGATCCTCCGCGATCAGATCCCAGGGGGTCACGATACCGAGGATCTTGCCGTCCATCCTGCCGTTTTTCGTAATGAAGAGAATCGCGAGCCTCTTGCTGTGCTCACCCGGTTTGCGGTTAAAGAGCTCCCGTACCGTCCAGTAATCCGCCTGCGGCCCGATAAAAGCGAACCGCTCCGAAGCATGCTTGTCCAGCTTCAGCAAATCGCCGAATTCAAAGATCCGTGTATTCTCGGTGATCTTCTTCTCCCCGTCAAGCACATAGGAGAAAACCGTACTAATGCTGAAAACGCCCGCGAGCTGCCCCTTGCGGAAGACGGGTACGTGGGAATATCCTTCTTTTTGCATCGCTCTCATGACGGACAGGGCTTTTTCGCCGCTGGCCGCGATCAGCAGCCGGCTGCGCGGCGTCGCGAAATCGATGGCCGGCTTGGGCGTCCGGATATAGGCCAGTACGTCCTCAAGCACGTGAATCAGCGCGTCCGAAGGCTCTACGATCGCCTCTCCGTTCATATCCGGATGATGGGACAGGAGATTGCGGACTTCCCGGCAGGTATTCAGATCCTCCCGAAAGGCCGCGCCTTCATCCCGATAGGCAAAGTCCATTACCGCCGTACCCTGCCGTCCGGATTTGGGGTTGCGCTGCTCCAGCACATCTTCCAGTTCTTTATAGAGATTCAGAAACCTTTCCGCTTTTGAAGCTTTCTGTTCCTCCATCGATGATTCCTCCTGTTTCACATCCATTCTTTCACTCGCTTTGGTCTCGCGCGGCATTCTACACAAACGCTTCAAAGACGATATTCGCGAGATCAAGGCCTCTGCGGGTCAGGCAGAGTCTGCCGGCCTTCCGCTCCAGAAGCCCGTCCCACAGCAGTTTCGCGATCTGCTCCGGATAGATTTCGTCAAAACTCTGTCCGAACATTTCCTTAAAGTCTGTATCCGATACACCGGCTGTCTTCCTCAATCCGAGAAACATCCATTCGCTCATCCTGTCCTGCCGGTTCAGTGTTTCTTCCACTACAGCAAGCCTCTCCGGATGTTCTTCCTTTATATACTGCCGCAGGTCCGATGTATTCTTGATCCGCCGGCCGTCCAGATAGGACGAAGCACCGAGTCCCAGTCCGATATACTCACTCAGATCCCAATAGGACAGATTGTGCCGGCTCTCCCGGCCCGGTTCTGCGAAATTGGAGATCTCATACTGCTTATAACCGGCAGCGTCAAGGATTCGGATCGTGTCCGCGTACATCTCCCGCTCCGTATCCTCGTCCGGGAGAAGCATCTGCCCGCTCTCGACCATATTCTTAAGCGGTGTGCCGTCCTCGACGATCAGACTGTAGCAGGACAGATGCGTTGGCTCTAAAGCCAGCGCTTCGCGCAATGTCTCCTGCCAATCCTCTCGGCTCTGGTCCGGCAGACCCATCATCAGATCCAGGTTGAGGTTGTCAAAACCTGCTTCCCGCAGGATCCTGACACTCTGCCTGACATCCTCCATCACATGGATCCGCCCGATCCTGCGCAGAAGACGGTCCTGCGAAGCCTGCATCCCCATACTGACACGGTTCACACCCTGCTCCCGCCAGCAACGCGCCTTATCCTGTGTGACTGTTCCTGGGTTCGCTTCGATCGTCCACTCTGCATCCGCTTCCCAGTCCCCTGCGGTGCCACGCAAAGCGGACGCAAGCTCCGCGAATTCGTCCGGTTCCATCAACGAAGGCGTGCCTCCGCCGATAAAAACACTGCGGATCACGGATTCTTCAAAGAGCGATTTCTGTCCCCGGATCTCCCGGATCAGGGCCTCGAGATACGCTTTTCTCGCGGCATCATCGCCCGGAGCAGACAGAAAATCACAATAAGCGCATTTCCGCACGCAGAACGGATAGTGAATATAGACACCGAGGCTCCGTACCGCTGTCGGCTCGCAGGTTATCCACGTTGTATCGCCAGATACTGCCGGTATCTCTCCAGCCATGCTCACGTTTTGTCGTCCTCGTCGAATTTAAGCACACTCATGAAGGCTGCCTGCGGAATCTCGACCTCACCGAACTGACGCATCCGCTTCTTGCCTTCTTTCTGCTTCTCGAGAAGCTTCTTCTTACGTGTGATATCTCCGCCGTAGCACTTCGCCAGAACATCCTTACGCATCGCCTTAACAGTCTCACGCGCGATGACTTTGCCGCCGATCGCGGCCTGAATCGGAATCTCAAACAGATGCCTAGGAATCTCGTCCTTCAGTCTCTCCGCGATCCTCCTGCCGCGCTCGTATGCTTTGGATTCATGCACGATAAAGGAAAGCGCGTCGACCGGCTCCCGGTTGATCAGCATATCCAGACGCACAAGCGAAGACCGCTCATAGCTCTCCAGCTCATAGTCCAGAGACGCGTAACCGCGGCTTCTCGACTTCAGCGCGTCAAAAAAGTCATAGATGATTTCATTCAGCGGCATGCGGTAATGCAGGATCGCGCGGGTGTTTTCGACATATTCGGTACTGACATATACACCGCGGCGATCCTGGCAAAGCTTCATGATCGTGCCGATATATTCGGTCGGCAACATGATCTCCGCCTTAACCATCGGTTCTTCCATATAACTGATCTCGCCCGCGTCCGGCAGATCCGCAGGATTGGAGAGCTCGATCATCTCCCCGTTCGTCTTGTACACGCGGTATACGACACCGGGCGCCGTCGTAATCAGGTCCAGATTGAACTCCCGGTCCAGGCGCTCTTCGATGATCTCCATGTGCAGCAGACCCAGGAATCCGCAGCGGAAGCCGAAGCCGAGCGCTTTGGATGTCTCCGCCTCAAAATGCAGGGAAGCGTCGTTGAGCTTAAGCTTCTCCAATGCGTCCCGCAGGTCCGGATAGTGCGATCCGTCCGCCGGATACATACCGCAATAGACCATGGGCTGTACTTCCTTGTAGCCCGGAAGCGGCTCGGCAGCGGGCCTCGCGGCATCTGTAACCGTATCGCCGACCCGTGTATGGCTGACTTCCTTAATACTGGCGGTAAAATACCCCACCTCTCCGGCCGAAAGGCCTTCTTCGGAGGGCATCAGCGTGCCTGCGCCCATATAGCCGGCCTCTACGACATCATATTCCTTGCCGGCGGCCATCAGACGGATGCGCATCCCCTTGCGGATGCGGCCTTCTTTCACACGGATGAATACGATAACACCTCTATAGGAATCATACAGGGAATCAAAAATCAGGGCCTGCAGCGGCGCGTCCGGATCTCCTTCCGGGGGAGGCAGGCATTCTACGATCTTCTCCAGAACCTCATCGATATTCTGTCCCGTTTTGGCGGAGATCAGCGGAGCCTTCTCGGTATCGAGGCCGATGATGTCCTCGATCTCCTGCTTTACCCGGTCCGGATCCGCCGAGATCAGATCGATCTTGTTGATGACGGGGAGGATCTCGAGATTGTGATCCAGCGCAAGATAGCAGTTGGCAAGCGTCTGTGCCTCTACACCCTGCGTCGAATCCACGACCAGAAGCGCGCCTTCGCAGGCCGCGAGGCTCCGGGAGACTTCATAATTAAAGTCCACGTGTCCCGGTGTATCGATCAGGTTGAAAATATACTCCTGTCCGTCTTTCGCATGATAAATCAGCCGGACCGCCTGTGCCTTGATCGTGATTCCGCGCTCGCGCTCGAGCTCCATATTGTCCAGCACCTGGTCCTGCATCTCCCTCTGGGTCAGCAGGCCTGTCTTCTCTATGATACGATCCGCGAGAGTCGACTTCCCGTGATCGATATGAGCGATAATCGAAAAATTACGTATATTCTTCTGAATCATACGGCTCTCGTTCCCCTTTCCCTTTTCTTCTTTATGAAACGTAAGTATGAATGTAAGAAAAAACCGCACAGGCCATGAGTTGACCTTTGCGGTTTATTGTGTGCGGAATAACTCAGACAGACGCCTTATTGACAGCCTTGGTAAGACGGGAAATCTTGCGGGCTGCGTTATTCTTATGATAAACGCCCTTGGCTCTGGCCTTGTCGATAGCGGAAACAGCAGACTGCAGATTAGCCTTGGCAGCCTCAGCATTACCGTTCTGGATCTCAGCCAGGACTTTACGGATCTCGGTCTTAACCTGGGACTTGACCATCCTGTTGCGAAGAGTCTTCTTCTCGATCACACGAATTCTTTTCTTTGCGGACTTGACATTTGCCATCTGAAAACTAGCTCCTTCTGTTTATGATTCTATCATTTGAGACACGAATAATAGAACGGACAAACACGCCTTATATTGTATACAGATTTGTTCCGTTTGTCAATTACTTTTTTAAGAAAGTTTCAGGAAAGTTTCGGGAAAATATGGCAAAACACCGTTTCCAGGTATTCCGCTATCCCCTCTTCGTCGTTTCCGCCGATCACGATATCGGCCGCGTCCTTCACTTCCGGCAGAGCATTGCCCATCGCGACTCCACATCCGCACATCGTGAGCATCCGGATATCCGGGAGATCGTCTCCGAACGCCGCCGTCTCGGCAAGAGACAGTATCCCCTGCTCCTCGCAGGCTGTCAGAGCGCGTTCCTTCGTTGCCGCTTTACTGCTGTACTTGTAAGAATCGACATCTGCGAACTTGACGCAGTCCATGTCCGGGAAGCATTGGTGCAGCTCGTGTGCTTTTCGGGCGGAATCAGTCATAATGCACAGTTTCATGGACCGCATGTGAAAATCGCTGTAATCCGTATAGATGCTCTTGCCCCATGACGGATCGATCTGCGCCGGATCGACCTTGTAATTCCAGTAATGGCCGGAATCAGTATCGGCCGTTATCTCTGCGTCTGCTCCCAGAATCCTGCGCGCTTCCGCGATAAAACGGGACGTCTCTTCCGCGCTGATGTCCGCCTGATAGACGACACGGCCCTCATACAACGCAATCCCTCCACCGCTCGCGATCACCAGATCCGGATGCAGCTTGCCGATCGTCTGCGCCGCGTTCTCCTTGCTGCGGGACGTCACGACACCGATCCGGATTCCCTTTGCGCGGCATATCTCCAGATCTCGCAAGGTACGTTCCGTAACTTTCTTGTCTGTCGTAAGAAGTGTCCCGTCCAGATCAAACAAAAGCCAACGAATCTGCTGATGATCAAGCATGTAACTGCCCTCCAAGGTATTTGCCCGTCACGCTGTCAGTATTCCCCGCGATCTCTTCCGGTGTCCCGCACGCGACGATCCGTCCCCCGGCTTCTCCTCCTCCGGGTCCCATATCGATCACATAATCTGCGTTCGCGATCAGATTCAGGTCATGTTCGATGACGATCACCGTCGCTCCGGCATCCAGCAGCCGCTGGAATACTTCCAGGAGAACCTCAACATCCGACGGATGCAAGCCGATCGTCGGCTCGTCAAAGACGAATACAGCGTCCTGCTGCTGACGGCCCATTTCCGCGGCCAGCTTCAGCCGCTGTGCTTCGCCGCCGGACAGATTCGGCGTCGCTTCGCCAAGCGTCAGATAGCCAAGGCCGAGCTCATCCAGTACTATCAGACGCTCATAGACTGTTTTCATGTCCCTGGCCGCTTCCATCGCCCGACGGATATCCATTCCCATGAGCTCCGGCAGCGAGATGCCGGCATTCTCCTGTGATTTACCGTCCTTCTCCTGCGATTTGCCGGATTTCGCGCGTTTGCGCAGAATGGTATACGCGTCTTTGCCGTAGCGTGACCCTTTGCATTCCGGGCAAGGGATATCGACATCCGGCAGGAACTGCACGTCCAGACTGATCATCCCTGTCCCATCGCATACAGGACAGCGAAGCGCGCCTGTATTGTAGGAGAAATCTCCCGCCTTGAAGCCTTTTATTCTGGCGTCCTCGGTTCTGGCAAAGGCCTTGCGCAGCTCGTCATGCACATTTGCATAGGTCGCGACCGTCGAACGTACGTTGACTCCGATCGGCGTCGCGTCAACCAGCTTGACCTGCCGGATTCCTTCGGCTGTAACGGATCTGACATGGGAAGGCAGCTTCTGTCCCCGAATCGCGGCTTCCAGTCCCGGAATCAGGCTCTCCAGAATCATCGTGGTTTTGCCGGATCCGGATACGCCGGTAACGGCTGTCAGCCGCCCTTTCGGAATATCCACCTCCAGCGGTCTGACGGTATGGATTGCATCTGTTGACAGATGAATCCGTCCCTGTGTAAACATGTCCTCAGCCGAAGCACGGGCTCTGACACAGATCTTGCGTTTTCCGGAGAGATACGGAGCGATCCGCGACACGCCGGATGCTTCCAGATCCGAAAGCGTCCCCTGCGCGATGACTTCTCCTCCGTCCGCGCCGGCATCCGGCCCCAGCTCGATATACCAGTCCGCTTCCTGCAGGATCTCCGTATCATGATCGACAAGAACGACCGAATTGCCGTCCGCGACAAGATCCTTCATTACACCCGTCAAGCCCTCGATATTCGCCGGATGCAGTCCGATCGACGGCTCATCCAGTACATACAGAACGCCGGTCGTACGGTTCCGTACGGCACGGGCAAGCTGCATTCGCTGCCTTTCGCCTGTGGAAAGCGTAAAGGAAGACCGGTCGATCGTCAGATAGCCGAGTCCGAGATCCATAAGTCTTCGTGCCGCCGTAAAGAAGGATCCGCAGATCGATTCTGCCATCGGACGCATCTCATCCGGCAGCTGAGAAGGCACCTTCTCCACCCATTCCATCAGGTCCGAAAGCGTCATCTTACACACTTCATCCAGCGATAATCCGCAAAGCTTCGGTGCTCTCGCGGCTTCCGACAGCCTTGTGCCGCCGCAGTCCGGACAGGTATCCTGCCGAAGGAACTTCTCCACACGCTTCATGCCCTTTTCGTCACGGACCTTGGAAAGCGCGTTCTCTACCGTGTATGTGGCGTTGAAATACGTAAAATCGAGGTCCCCCGCCGCACCGTTCGTCTTATTCTGATAGATGATGTGCTTTTTGACAGCCGGTCCGTGAAAAACGATTTCTTTCTCCTCCGGTGTAAGATCGCGGAAAGGCACATCTGTCCGTACACCCATCTCCCGCGCGATATCTTTCATCAAAGACCACATCAGCGTCTGCCACGGCGCGACAGCTCCTTCATCAATGGTCAGCGAATCATCCGGTACCAGTGTGGATTCATCCACGATCCGGACGATCCCGGTTCCTCCGCAGGTCTTACAGGCTCCCTGACTGTTAAACGCAAGCTCTTCCGCGGACGGAGCAAACACCTTTGCCCCGCAGACCGGGCAGATCATCTCCCGTTCGGCCGCGACATTTAAGGAAGGCTCCAGATAATGACCGTTCGGACAGCGATGACTTGCAAGACGGGAAAACATCAGCCGCAAGCTGTTCAGCAATTCTGTCCCCGTTCCGAAAGTGCTCCGGATGCCCGGCACGGACGGCCTCTGATGCAGTGCCAGCGACGCCGGGACATACAGGATGGAATCCACATCCGCAGCGGACGCGCCTGTCATGCGCCTTCGGGTATAAGTAGAAAGGGACTCCAGATACCGTCTGGATCCCTCTGCATACAGCACCCCGAGCGCCAGGGAAGACTTGCCGGAGCCCGAGACGCCGGAGATTCCGACGATCCTGCCAAGGGGCACATCCACGTTGATATTCTTCAGATTATGAACACGCGCACCGCGCACTTCGATATGGTCCGGTATATCTGTCGTTTTTGTGTTTATATGATTCATGCGTTCCTCACATTTTCAGAATAACCTGCCGGACCGCGTCATCCGCCTCCAGCCTGCTGAGTTTCATTCTTTCATCCATTTCCGTCATATCCGTGAGCAGCTGTGCCAGATGGCCGGTCTCAAAACGCCTTGCCTGCTTCTGATAGATCCAGACAGCCCTTGGCGATACGCCGCAAAAATCAGCGCACTCCGCGTCCGGCATTCTTCTGTCCATCGCAAGCCGCATCCGGAACATACGCCGAACCTGGCCGGCAAGCAGATAAAAGATCCGCTGCGGTGCTTCGTTTGCTTCCAGCAGTTTCTCATAGATCATAAAAGCCTGGTTTTTATTCCGGCCGCCGAGGGCGTCCGTCATTTTGAAAACATTGTCTTCCGCCTGCTGTGTGCAGACCGCGTCAACGTCCCGCATCGTCACGATCTGCCGCTCTCCGGCATACGAAGCCAGCTTCGCGATTTCAAGCTGCTGATAGATCATATCTCCGCCGACTTTGTCCAGGAAATATACCGCTGTCTGACGATCCGTCTGTTTGCCGTATTTGGCGAGCTCCCTCGCGGCAAAACGGATCATGCCTTCCTGATCCGGCTGATTCAGTTCTGCAGCCGTACCGTATTTGGATACGGCCTTGTAAAGCTGACTTCTCTTATCGACCTGCGATTCTTCGAAAATCAACAGACAGCTATCCGGAAGGTTCGGGATTTCTTTGACAAAAGTCTCCAGCGCTTCCGGAACGCCTTTGGTCTGGAACCAGCCGGAGTCACGGATCACGGTAACGCGTTTATCCGCCATAAAAGGATAGGTCGCCGCGCTTTCCGAGACCTGTCCCACATCCGCCGCCGTCCCTTCATATATCTGCATATTCATCAGCCGGTCATCTTCGGACAGATTCTTCTCTACCAGCCTGTCCGAATAAAACCGGACCAGATAGTCCTCTGATCCATATAAAAGATAGATCCGGCTGTATTTCCCGCTTCGCAGCTGTGCCAATAATTCTTCCATAAGCCTGTCTGTCTCCTCTGCCGCCCCTCTTATGGGCCTGTATGTATAAACCACCTGGACCAGAACAAACGAACCTGTATGGCCCCGTTGTCATCCGTCACAAGATACGGAATGCCTGTACTCTCCAGCCTTTCGACCGTCTCCCGATGCGGATGTCCGTATCCGCCCTCCCGATCGCAGCTGATGACCGCAAGTCCGGGCCTGACAGCGTCCAGCAGAACTGTCCCTGTCGCTGTCGAAGACCCGTGGTGTCCGGCCTTCAGGATCTCACAACGTCCAGCCGCCGCCGCAAAATACTGCTCTGCCGTCTGATCCGCGTCTCCGCACAACAGTATGTCCAGCTTGTCCACCGTGCATTTCAGGACAAGGGACGCGCTGTTTTCATCTGTATAGATTCTGTCCGCGTCCGGTGAAAGACACAGAAACCAGCAGCTTCCACCCTGTATTCTGTCCCCGGCCTGGATACGCGTGACATGGCTCCCGGCTCTGCCTGCTTCCGTTTCAATGGTGGTAAAGGTCCTGTTTTCATGCAGGCTCCCCTCCGGAAGCACCCACTGTCCGACCGTAAAATCCTCATCCCGCAGCAGTTTCAGCAATCCCTCCGTATGATCCCTGTCGGAATGCGTCGCAAAAGCCGCCTGGATCCGAATGATGCCCCGGCTTTTGAGGTACGGTTTTAACGCGGCCTCATAGGACGGACCCGCATCGATGACAAAAGTCTGCCGACCGCACTCGATCACGCAGCAATCCCCCTGTCCAACGTTCAGAAAGGTACACACCGCACGATACCTTGGAAAGATAATAGAGAGTATGCACAGAACCGCTGCCGCCGCGGATGCCGTATAAGCTTTCCGTCTATGATTCCGCCCGGCCTGATTCATCCCGACGAGCAGCAGCACCCAGACCGAATAATAGAGAAGGATCGTAATGACCTTAGGACGTCCTATCGTCAGAACCGCGCCGGGCAGTCCGGAAACCACCTCTCCGGTCCCGCACAGAAACCGCAGAATATAGAAGAGCGCGCCTGCCAGGAACTCTGCCGCTTCTCTCGATATCGGATAGATCACCAGTACTGCTGCCCCTGTACAGAACAGCACACTCATGCAGGGAAGGACGAGCAGGTTTACGATAATCTGATACGGACTGATCTGATAAAACCAGTACAGACTGATAGGGATACTGCCTCCGGTCACAGCCAATGTCGGCGCGAAAACACGCCGGAACGCCTTGGGAACGCCAAACCAGCGATTTGGTATCTCCTGCAGAAACGTCATCGACATCGTACAGATATAGGACAGTTGAAACCCGGGATCCCGCAGATACAGCGGATTGATCAGTATCAATACCAAAGCGGAACAGCAATAGGTATTCAGCCTGTCTTCCCTGCCGAACAGAATCGGTGCAAGCGCGGTGCCTGTACAGATCAGCGCCGCCCGTAATGTAGCGGCTGCGCCGCCTGTCAGAAAAGTATAGATCCACACAACCGCAAGGCTGCAGACAGCAGCTCTTCTGCGAAAGGTAATCTTAGAGAGTAAACCCTCGATCATCGTGAAGACCAGTGTCACATGCATCCCCGAAATCGCCAGAATATGCGAGATTCCGGCTGTGCGGAAATTATCTCTGATCGTCTGATCGAGCTCTGAATCGTCTCCGGCAAGAATAGCGGCCGCCAATCCTGCCTCCTGCTTTGGCAGAATCTCCCGCAGCGTCTCTCCGATCTTGCCTCTCAGTACCGCAAAAGAAAAACCTGTTCTGCCTGTCCGATGAAGCTCTGTGATCTTGCCGGTATAATAGATCCCCCGGATCCGGCCGGATGTTTCACTGTCCCATTCCCCTGGATTGCCCAGATTGCGGATCCGGGCAAGCTTCAGATGTCCGCTCAGGATCTCTCCTGCGCGAACGGATTCCGACAGATTAATTCTCGCTTTGCCCGGTAATCCCGCGGATGAAATCACACAGGAATAGCCATATTCCGTCCTTTTCGCGCTTTCAACCGTACAGATACCGTCAAGCTCCAGCGTTTCAGGCATACCGGCATCCCGTAATCTGGCCATATTCTCCCGCAGTATCCCTGCCGCGCAAAGGAGTCCAAGGAGGCCGTAATAAACGGTCTCCCTGCGAAGGCCGTATTTCCTCAGGGAATATAAAACCGACAGAACTCCGGCCGCAGCAATGCATGCCGCGCATATCCTGCCGGCTGCTGTCGGTATCACATATCCTGCCAGAATGCCCGCGACGGCAGCACCAGCCGCCGGAAACGCAGGCCTTTTTACAACAATTCTCCGCACGTTACGCGAAGTATCTGCAAATCCAATAAAGGTTTACGGCATTTCTACGAGATCCTGATCAAATGTAAACGCCATATTCAGCTGGACAGTCTTGTATGTCTCTCTCTGCTGTCCATTGACTAGAAAACGAACTGTGTCAATGTTATACAGCGATGTCAGTGAGTTGACGATCGAATAGAGCGTCAGCAGCTCCTGCTCTTCGTTTCCGACCTGATTGATCACAAAGTTTTCATTCATATCCACATAGCAGACGGAATTGCGGATCAGAATTTCATTAACCACGGATCCGGGCGGCATCGAAGCATAGTGATTCTCCTGCTTTGGCCCTTCGATCAGCATCGCCATGACCTTGTCAACGTTACGTTCGGACATGCGGACAGTAGCCGTCCGTTTCTCCGAAACCAGTTTATCTCCCTTTGCATTGACAAAATACAGTGTGAATGACACTTCGTCCTGGAAGAAATTCTCATCCGATTCATTTACGATAATCGTATCCGCGATCAGCGAAGAGATCTGTGTCATCGGATACTCGCCCGCCTCATTGGGGATATTCGCGTAGATCTGCACACCGTACAGCTCTTTCAATGAAATCAGCGATTTCGCAAGTCCGACACGGAGAACATTCTCCACATTGGGAAGCAGGACGCTGTAATTGCCACGAATATAGATCGCAAGCAGCGCCTGGCCTTTTTCATTATAGGTAACCTCCGGACTGACACGGAGTCCCTCCGGAATAATGCTCCGCAGATCATCCTGCGGAGAAGCCAGTGATGTCAGTACTTCGTCCACTTTATCCTCTATGCTGAGCGAGGGATCCATTGTGATCGAATACTCTTTGAGGGAAGTGCATTTTTCATCCGTATAATAGATCCGGGCTGTACCCATGCCTGCTATATCCGAATCCTCTTCACTCAGGCCTGACGTGTTCTGCTCTGCTGTCTGTGCAGGAGCCGACGAAACGTTCTCCGTCTTGTCCGCCCCGGAGCTGCATCCACTGAGCGATCCGCATACGAGAACCCCTGCTAATACGAGGCAGATGATCCGATAAAAGAGGTCTGATGGTCTTTTACTCATGCCTTTGCCTCCTTCCCGGAGCTCTTGCTGTTCTGATCGGTCTTTGTCCTGCTGTGCGTCGCAAGCAGAGGAATCCGTACCGTGAAAGTCGTCCCTTCGTTCAATTTGCTCTGTACGCTGATCGTGCCATGGTGCATGGAAACGATCTGATGAACGATAGAAAGGCCGAGTCCTGTGCCTCCTGTCGCGCGGTCTCTCGTCTTATCCACACGATAGAAACGCTGGAAGACCTTGGAGATATCCTCTTCCGGGATACCGATTCCGGTATCGCTTACCGTCAGAATCGCGTCCGAAAGATCCGCGTCGACACCGACCCGGACACTTCCGTCCTCTTTATTATACTTGATCGCGTTTTCGATCAGATTGGAGAGCGCGACCGACATCTTCATCTCGTCCACTTCGGCTTCGACCGCCGTATGATTCTCCAGAATCAGAGCGATACGGCGCGCGTCCGCAAGCGGCTGCAGCCTTTTCAGCAGCACTTCGGCAAGATCATTCATGGAAACCATCGAAAGATTCAGCCCGCTCTTGTTATCCTCGAGTCTCGTAAGCGACAGCAGATCATTGATCAGCGTGCTCTCTCTGTCGACTTCCGCGTTTATATCCTGCAGGAAATCCCGATACTCTTCGACGGAAGCGTTCTCTGACAGTAACAAGGATTCTGTCAGAACCTTGATAGACGACATCGGCGTCTTCAGCTCATGGGAAACGTTGGAAACGAATTCTTTACGCGACTCATCCTCTTCCCGCAGCGAGGAAATAATGCTGTCCATTGTCTGGACGATCTCCCCGTATTCATTGGGTCTTGTCGCCGGCTTTCTTGTAAAGCGGCCGTTTCTGACACTCTTGAGCCACTGGCTGATACCCTTCAGAGGTCTGAAAGCGGAAAGCACCGCCGGGATCATCAGAAGAAGCATCAGGATCCAGGCAATAATTGTCGTCAGCAGAACCGCTTCCATACTGGTCTTCGCGGTCTCATACTGCCGGTCCAGGCCGAAAGA
>CACZPA010000090.1 GCA_902782895.1 uncultured Eubacteriales bacterium | reverse complement strand
ACCAAGCGCTGCCATCCACAGAATGACCGAAGCACTGAAATCCGTCTCCTTAAACACAAATCCGATGCCGATCACAGCGCTGAGCATCTGCCCGTACAGTATCGAAGACAGTGAATCCGACTGCTCGAAACTGTTCATCATGAACACGCCTGCATAAGCGATTCCCGATAGCAATGCCAGAATATTGCCCAGCTGGTTGCCGGCACTGATACCGTCTATAAAGAAGAAAATGATGCCGATGAAAACAACTGCACAGGTGATCACATCCACACGCTGGGGCTTTTTGTGCAGCAGGAACCATGTCATGATCATCGCGAAAACCGGTGCCGTAAACTGCAAAATGATGGTATTCGCCGCGGTTGTGAGCTTGTTGGCCAGTGTAAACAAAGTCGTAACGGCACACATACAGACCGCGCCGAAAATGACGGCCCGATTCATCCTGAGCTTATGCCCTGTCAGCTTGATATACAGCAATAGAACCGGCACAGCGATCAGATTGCGTCCGCCGTTTATCGCCATCGCGCTCCAGGGTATCATCTTGATGCACAGTCCGCCGATCGAGAAAAGCAAAGCGGCAAGCAGCACATATATCGTACCGTTTTTCTTCATTCTGCACCTCAATTTGCGTATCTGACGGAATCTGTTTCACGAGACAGGAGATCACTGCATATATATTGCCTGGCTTCCGTCGATCGCAAGTTTATCGGTTTTATTATATCATACAATTTCGAGGATAACAATAACACATCCGTCTGGGCGATAATTGAGCGATATCGGGCGGTATTTCTGAGATACTTGACAGAGAGAAGGATCTTAGGTATATTATTATTAATGATCAAAAGTTTGCCAGAGTATTGAATTCTAATCCATCACGGAGGTGTCAGTATGGAGTTTCCGGTAAAACAGTTTATGGACTGCATCGAACCCATGCCAATTGTAGAACGGCTCGATGACGAATGCTGGGGCGCATCGATGACGGGCCCGAGAGACCAGGGAAACGGTCTTGAAGACCGGACCATGACTAAATATTCTTATTGGGACGGCAAAATTCTGAAAGATCCCGACAGCAAGAAATACTACCTCTTCGCCAGTTGCTGGGATCAGAAAGGCGGACACTGGGGTAATGATCTGGGACCGGGATGGCGCGGATCGCAGGCAGTATGCGCGGTCAGCAGCAATCTGTTCGGTCCCTACACGGATCAGAAGGTGCTCTGGCCTGACTGGTGCGAAGGCGCGGGACATAATGTTTTCCCCTTTCTTATAAGCCCGCAGGATCCGCTGTATAAGACCGGAATCCGCTATGCCATCTGTGTCAGTGACGTCGTACGGCATGGCGAAGAAGCAAACGGGACGCTTCACGTTGCAGCGCGTCTGGACGGCCCCTGGAAACTGCTCGATAACGGAAACGGCGGAAAGCTCCGGTTTGGCGAAGGCATCTCGCTCTCCAATGTAAGTATCGCCGTGAAAAATGACGGCAGCTATATCGCGATCAACCGCCGAGGTGATGTGCTTTTCTCCGATTCTCTTGCCGGAGACTGGCGCTGTGCACAGCGGTGCGTCTGGGCTTCCATCTCTGCGCTGAAGGACAGAATCCGCTATCTTGAGGAC
This sequence comes from uncultured Eubacteriales bacterium, assembly GCA_902782895.1. Classification (GTDB taxonomy): domain Bacteria; phylum Bacillota; class Clostridia; order Lachnospirales; family Bianqueaceae; genus RUG12817. The sequence continues at coordinate 23,814 of CACZPA010000090.1, read as the reverse complement.
GGCGTTATCTGGGAAAACGGAGGTCTTCTGCAGATTGTCGTGAATGATTACGACGCGAGGCACGCTTATTACCTCACATCCTGCGACGGACTGAACTGGATCCTCCGTCCGGGCTGTGCCTACACGCCGACAGAAGATTTTATCCGCTATCAGAACGGCTGCGTGAACCATTGGACCAAACTTGAACGTCCCAGTGTATATATTGATGAAGATGGTCGAATCCGCGCCATGACATTTGCCGCGATCGACGTTCAGAAAGAAGACGATCTCGGGGATGATGCGCACGGCAGCAAAGTGATTGTGGTGCCTTTTTCCGACGAGAAGCTCCGCGGCTTCCTGTCCTCGGGAGAGAAAACACAGGAATAAAGCCATCTTTCCCACGCCCGATCATCCCGATAATATGCAAAGAAAACCTCTTTCGCCGGATAAAGCATCTCATATGCTGCCCTAACGGCAAAAGAGGTTTTGTACATTTCAAGCCAGTAGAAAGCCTGCTATGACCCTGTTCATTCCTTTAAAAGTAATCCGGCTTATTCAAGGAACCGTTCAAGTCTTCGCGCCGCTTCCTGCGTATCTTCTCTGCTTCCGAATGTTGAGAAGCGAAAATAGCCTTCACCGCAGGCTCCGAATCCTTCACCGGGCGTTCCTACCACTTGAATGGCATTCAGGAGGTTATCAAAGAAGGTCCAGCTGTCCATGCCATCAGGACACTTGAGCCAGATATACGGCGCGTTCTTGCCTCCGCAATACCAGGTTCCTGTGCGGTCAAGTGTATCCATCAGGATTCTCGCGTTCTCTTTATAGTACTGAATATTCTCCCGAATCTGCCGCTGTCCTTCCGGTGTAAAGACCGCAGCTCCACCTTTCTGAATGATATAAGAAACACCGTTTGTTTTTGTTGTACGGTTTCGCACCCACATATCATGGAAGCTCATGCCCTGTCGGATAAGCTTCTGCGGGATGACCGTGTAGCCTAACCTTGTACCGGTAAAGCCGGCCGTTTTGGACAGAGAACAGATCTCGATCGCACAGTTTTTGGCTCCATTCAGCTCATAGATACTGTGCGGGATCTCCGGATCCTCAATAAAGGCTTCATACGCCGCGTCAAACAGAATCACGGATTGATTGGTATTGGCGTAATCGACCCACTTCTGAAGCTGCTTTTTGTTGAAAGCAGCGCCTGTCGGGTTGTTTGGAGAACAGATATAGAGCAGATCCGCATGATCATCCTCAGGCGGCTCCGGCAGGAATCCACTCTCTCTGCCGGATTCCAGATGTATGATTTTGCGGCCTGCAATTACATTTGCATCGACATAAGCGGGATATGCCGGTTCTATAACCATAGCGGTACTGCTCCTGTCAAACAGGTCCAGAATATCTCCCAGTTCATCACTTGCACCGCTCGACACAAAAACCTCGTCATCCTGAATATCCGTTCCTCTTGCGCGATAATGTTCTGCGATAGCCGTGCGCAGGAAAGGAGCGCCGCACTCCGGCATATATCCATGAAAGCGCTGGCTGTCTGCCTGATCATCAACAGCTTCATGCAGCGCCTGAATCACCGCGGGGCACAGCGGCCGTGTAACATCGCCAATCCCCAATCTGTACAGATAGGCTCCCGGATGCGCGGCAAGATACGCCTTTGTCTTCTGTGCGATATGATAAAACAGGTATGAATCCTTTAGCTCCGCATAATACAGATTCGGCGTAATCATATCTCTGCCTCTCCTTCATATACCGTAACAGCCGGTCCGGTCATGAAAGCTCTTCCGTCTTTTTCGACTCTTATCTCCAACGAGCCGCCGTCCAGCAGCACCGTGATTGTCTGTCCGACATTGCAAAACGCTTTAGAAACCGCTGCCGCAGCCGCGGCGCAAGCCCCTGTCCCGCAGGCCATCGTCACACCGCTCCCGCGCTCCCAGACACGCATGCGAAGCTTATGATCCGCAAGGACCTGAACGAATTCCACATTTACTCCGTCGGGGAATGCTGTATGATGTTCAATAGCCGGTCCGACCGACAATACAGGCGCCTTGTCCACGTCCTCGACAAAAAGAACAGCATGCGGATTGCCGACCGAAACCGGTGTACAGACGATCTCTTCCGATCCGAGAGTCAGCTTCAGATCCTCGCTTACCGTGGTAATTCCCATATCGACTGTCGCCGCTTTGACCCGGCCTCCTCTTACCTGCAGACGGATCGTTTTAACGCCGGAAAGGGTCTCTACGGTCAAAGTCGTTTTATCCGTATAGCCCTTATCATAGACGTACTTCCCAACGCAGCGGATCCCGTTTCCGCACATTTTGGCTTCACTGCCGTCCGCGTTAAAAATCCGCATTCTAAAATCCGCGATCGAAGAGGGCATAATATAGATCATTCCATCCGAACCCGCGCCAAAATGCCGATCCGACAGTTTGACACAAATGTCGCGGATATTGTCCGGCACTTCTCCGTAAACATACAGATAATCGTTGCCCAATCCCTGCATCTTTGTAAAATGCATGTTATTTCTCCTTTTCCTGCTGCAATGCGGCCCCTACGAATCCCATAAACAACGGATGCGGCTTGTTGGGACGGCTCTTGAATTCGGGATGATACTGGACTCCCACATGGAATGGCCTGTCAGAGAGCTCTACGGTTTCAACAAGCCTGCCGTCCGGAGAAATGCCGCTGAGGGTCATTCCGCCCTCCTGCAGCGCGTCCCTGTAAGCATTGTTCAGCTCATAGCGATGACGGTGCCTTTCACTGATGTGCAGGCTGCCATAGCATCTTTCCATCGTTGTACCCGGTTTAATTTCGCAAGGATATGCTCCAAGGCGAAGCGTCCCACCCTTATCGATATCATCGCTCTGTCCCGGCATAAAATCGATCACCTTATTCGCGCATTGTTCATTGAACTCGCCTGAATCCGCATCCGGAATCCCAAGGACGTTTCTGGCGTATTCAATAACCGCGATCTGCATACCAAGACAGATCCCGAAATACGGAACCTTCCGTTCCCGCGCGTAACGGGCCGCAAGAATCATCCCTTCGATGCCGCGGCTTCCGAATCCTCCGGGCACCAGAATCCCGTCCAGTCCGGAAAGAGTATCTTCTACATTCTCCGCTGTGATCTTTTCCGAATCGATCCATTCAATATCAATATGCGCGTTATGATAAATGCCGGCATGATGAAGCGCTTCCGCTACGGATAAATATGCGTCGTGCAGACCGACATATTTACCGACCAGCCCGATCCGGACACTCCCGGTACGCGCGTTATGGATCCGCTCCACCATCTCCGTCCACTCTTTGAGATCCGGCTCCGGAGCTTCAATACCAAGCTCCCGGCATGCGACATCCGAGAAATGCGCCTTTTCCAGCATCAGAGGTGCTTCATACAGATTCGGCAGCGTAAGGTTCTCGATCACGCAGTCCGGCTTTACATTGCAGAATAGCGCGATTTTCTGGAAAATCGATTCCTCCAGAGGCTCATCGCAGCGCAGCACGATGATATTCGGATTGATACCCATACCCTGCAGTTCCTTGACGGAATGCTGTGTGGGTTTGGATTTGTGCTCGTCCGATCCTCTCAAGTACGGCACAAGTGTAACATGAATAAACAGACTGTTCTCTCTGCCGACCTCGAGGGAAATCTGCCGCACAGCCTCTATAAAAGGCTGCGATTCAATATCTCCGATCGTTCCGCCGATCTCCGTGATAACAACGTCCGCGTTCGTTTTCCTTCCGACGCTGTAAACAAACTCCTTGATTTCGTTTGTAATATGCGGAATCACCTGAACCGTCGATCCGAGGTACTCTCCCCTTCTTTCTTTATTCAGGACGTTCCAGTAGACTTTTCCCGTCGTCAGATTAGAGTACTTATTCAGATCCTCATCGATAAAACGCTCATAGTGGCCAAGATCCAGATCTGTCTCGGCGCCGTCTTCCGTCACATAGACTTCCCCGTGCTGAAAAGGACTCATCGTACCGGGGTCCACATTGATATACGGATCCAGCTTCTGCGCAGCGACCTTAAGTCCGCGCGCTTTCAGAAGCCTGCCCAGAGACGCGGCCGTGATGCCTTTTCCAAGGCCGGATACAACGCCGCCTGTAACAAATACATATTTAGTCATCTTAGCCTCCTGTCGCCTTTGTTACTGTCTTATCTATATTGCTACTGTGTCTTATCTAAGTATAATGCTGTCTCTCTCCGGTCCTACCGAAACATAGCTGATCGGACAGCCGATCGCATGCTCAATGAACATTACATACCGTCTTGCGGCATCCGGCAGGTCTCTCCACTCCCGGATTCCGGAAATGTCACAATTCCACCCTTCCAGATAGGTAATGACCGGCTCTGCCGCGTTCAGATCCTGCGGGAACGGGAAGCGATCCGTAATCTCGCCATGAACGCGATAATGCGTGCAGACCGGTATCTGTTTCATGTAACTGAGCACATCCAGCTTGGTCAGCGCGATCTTCGTTGCCGCCTGCACATTTACACCGTATCTTGTTCCGACAAGATCCAGCGGCCCTACGCGGCGCGGTCTGCCGGTCTTAGCGCCATATTCAAATCCGGCCTCTCTCAGCTTGTCCGCTTCTTCCCCGAACATTTCTCCGACAAAAGGACCTTCTCCTACACAGGTCGAATAAGCCTTTACGACTCCGACCACCTCATCCAGTTTTAAGGAAGGCAGGCCCGATCCGATCGGCGCATACGCGGCAAGTGTGTTGGAAGAAGTCGTATACGGATAAATACCATAATCCAGATCCCGCAGCGCTCCAAGCTGCGCCTCAAACAGAATATTCTTGCCCTGCTTCTGCAGATCGCTCAGGATCTTTCCCGTATCCGCGATAAACGGAAGGATCGGAACACAGTAATCCTGGTACCATTCTTGAAGCATGGCCTCTGTATAGGGCTCTGCTCCGTATACCCCTGTCAGCGTCAGATTCTTCCACTCCATCAGCTCAAGGAGATGTTCTTTCAAAGCTTCCGGATCACGCAGTTCACCGACAAGCACGGTTTTCTTCTGATATTTGTCAGAATAGAAAGGCGCGATTCCCTGCTTGGTCGATCCGTATTTTTTGTCAGCCAGACGCTGCTCCTCCAGTCCGTCCTGATCCCTGTGCCAGGGCATAAGCAGCGACGCGCGTTCGCTGATTTTCAGGTTATCGGAAGTAATCGAAACACCGTGCCTGGTAACTTCCTGTATTTCATTCCACAGGTTCTCCGGATCCAGTGCGACACCGTTGCCAAGTATATTCAGAACGCCGTCCCGGAATATCCCGGACGGAAGCAGATGCAATGCAAATTTACCCTTCTCATTGATTACTGTATGACCGGCATTGCCTCCGCCCTGATACCGTACAACGACATCAAAGCTCTCTGTCAGCAGATCCACCATTCTGCCTTTTCCTTCATCTCCCCAGTTGATTCCGACAATCGCGCAGTTCTTCATACTGTCATTCCTTCCTGTGTATATTTAAAAACCTCTTGCATTTTATTCCACTGTGACGGATTTTGCAAGATTTCTTGGCTTATCAATATCACATTTATTTTCTTTTGCTGTGTAATAAGCCAGAAGCTGCAGGGGAATAATCTCGATAACTGCCGCGAAAACCGGATTCGCGTTCGGTATAAACAGAAAATCATCCGCCGCCGAAATGATCTTCTGATTGTTTCGGAATGTCAAAGCCAGCACCTCGGCTCCTCTGGCCTTGACCTCTATAATATTATTTATTGTTTTTTCCATAACGGAAGGATTACAGCACAGCGCTATCACCGGCTGATGGTCCTCAATCAGCGCGATCGTCCCATGTTTGAGCTCTCCGGCGGCATACGCTTCCGCATGAAGGTAGGAGATCTCTTTCATCTTCAAGGCGCCTTCCAGAGCGATCGCGTAGTCCGTGTTTCTTCCGATGAAAAACAGTGACCGGCTGCCGTGGTATTTCTCCGCAAGCTGCGGAATCCGGTGATTCATATCGATTGCCTGCTGGATATACATCGGAAGCTTCTGCAGCGCGCTGACCAACTCTGGAATACTCTCCTCGCAGGTCCCCAGCCTGTCCGCGAACAACACGGCCAGAAGATACAGGACCGAAAGCTGGGTGGTAAATCCTTTTGTGGTAGCGACCGCGATCTCTGGTCCTGCCCATGTATAAACGGTATAATCCGCAAGCTGCGCGATTGTACTCCCCACTACATTTACGATCGCCAAAGCCTTTGCGCCCCGCTGCTGACATTCTTTTAGCGCCGCGATCGTATCCGCCGTCTCTCCCGACTGTGAAATCACGATCAATAATGTATGCTCATCGATCAGCGGATCCTTGTAGCGCAGTTCACTGGCCAGCTCCACATCCACCGGAATCCGTACGAGCTTTTCCAGTACGTATTTACCGGAGCATCCGGCGTAATAAGCGGATCCGCACGCCGTTATCACGATTCTCCGGATCTGCCGCAGCTCTTCATCGGATATTTGCAGCTCCTCGAAATGCACTCTGCCGTCCCGTATTCTGGGTGTGATCGTCGCCTTGACAGCACCGGGCTGTTCCATGATCTCCTTCAGCATGAAATGCTCATAACCGCCTTTTTCCGCGGCCTGAACATCCCAATTGATCCGCGCGATCTTTTTGGAGAGCGGCTTTCCAAGGCAATCATAGACGGTAACGGAATTCTCCGACAGTTCAGCGAATTCTCCATCGTCCAGATAAATGACATTCCGTGTATGGCTGACCAGTGCGGTTACATCAGAAGCAAAATAGTTTCCCTGTATGCCGACACCCAGAATCAAGGGACTTGCTTCTCTGACCGCATAGATTTTACCGGGTTCTTCACTGCAGATTACACCCAGCGCATAAGATCCATGAAGACGGTCGGAGGTCCGTATCAAAGCCTCTTTCACATCTCCATGATAATACATCTCCATCAGATGTACGATGACTTCCGTATCTGTCTCGCTCTCAAAAACATATCCCTTTCCGATCAGTTCCTCCCGTAAAGCTCTGTAATTCTCTATGATTCCATTGTGAACAACCGCAAACCTTCCGTCATTGCTCAGATGCGGATGAGCATTCTTCTCCGTCGGCGCGCCGTGAGTCGCCCACCGGGTATGACCGATTCCGGTTGTCCCGGGAACAGCAGCTCCGTTCTGTGTTTTTTCACACAGATTGACGATCCTCCCCGTCACTTTGCTGACAAGTATCCGACAATCGTACATCACTGCGATCCCCGCCGAATCATATCCCCTGTACTCAAGTTTCCGCAAGCCTTCCAACAGAATCGGAGCGGCTCCCTGTACTCCGGTATATCCAACGATTCCGCACATAATATGCCTCCGTTCCTCTGTTTCCCTTTATTTTCCGCTGTTTCCGTAATTGGCAAGGACTCTCGCGGAAGGATCGGTCACATTACAGCCTTCCCAGGATCTGTTCGGCATCCAGAAATCCACAACCATCTCTGCCTGACCCGGATAGAATTCCTCAAAGATTTCTCTGTACAGTAAAGATTCTTTTGTGAAAGGCCGCGCGTAATCGTATTTCTGCCGCAGCTGTTCAAACTCTTCATCCGAATACAATGTCTCGGCGTACTCCTTTAAGTCATCTACCATCGAATGCCCGACCGCGTCTGAAAAGGCCGCCTTCTCTCTCCAGAGGATTGCATCCGGCAGATAATCCCGCCCTTCAAACGCATGACGAAGCAGATACTTACCGATCCCGTAGCGGTTGATTTTCATTTCCGGATCCACGCTCATTACATATCTGACAAAATCCAGGTCCCCGAACGGTACACGCGCTTCCAGAGAGTTTACGGAAATACATCTGTCTGCCCGTAATACATCATACATATGCAGCTCCCGTATTCTTTTCTGTGCTTCCTGCTGAAAAGCCTCCGCGGACGGAGCATAATCCGTATACTTATAGCCGAAAAGCTCGTCTGAGATCTCACCCGTCAGCAGCACCCGTATATCCGTCTGCTCATGAATGGCTTTGCAGACAAGATACATGCCGATACTCGCGCGAATCGTTGTTATATCATACGTGCCAAGCAGATGAACCACTTCGGGAAGCACCGTCAGGACATCTTCCGGTGTCATATAGACCTCTGTATGATGACTTCCGATATGATCCGCAACCTGCCGCGCATATCTCAAATCGATCGCGTCCTCGCTCATTCCGATTGCAAAGGTCTCGATCGGTTCCGCGCTCTCCCGCGCGGCGATCGCGCAGACAAGGGATGAGTCCAGACCACCGGACAGAAGGAACCCGACCTTCGCGTCCGCGACAAGACGTTTTTTCACGCCTAAGATCAGCTTTTCCCGGATCTGCCGGCAGACCGATTCCAGATTATCATGACATAAGGTCTTAACTTCCGCGATATCATCGTATCGGATAAACTGACCGTCCTCATAATAGCATCCCGGAGGAAAAGGCTGTATCTTCCCGACAAGTCCGATCAGGTTCTTCGGCTCGCTCGCGAATACAATCGTTCCCTGCCTGTCATAGCCGTAGTACAGTGGCCGGATCCCGATGGGATCCCGGGCCGCAATGTACTTTCTCGTTCTTCCATCATACAGTATACAGGCAAATTCCGCGTCCAGCATGCTAAACATCTCTGTCCCGTATTCCCTGTAAAGAGGCAGAAGAATCTCACAGTCGCTGTCCCCGGTAAAGCTGTAGCCTTTATCCCGCAAAGCCTGCCGCTGCTGCTCAAATCCGTATAGTTCTCCGTTACAGACAGCATAGCTTCCGTCCAGTTCAAAGGGCTGCATTCCGGACTCCGTAAGATCCATGATGGACAGCCGGTGGAATCCCAGCAGACCGCTCCCGGTATCTATAATTCTCGTAGCGTCAGGTCCTCTGGAGACGGTGCGTTCAAAGGCCTCCCGGAAAACGTTCAGGGACAGTCCTGTACCGCAATATCCCATAATCGAACACATCTGAACAGCCTCCTCTCATTCAACATCCTGAAGCGCGTCGTATCCTTCTTCTCCTGTCCGTACTTTTACAACGTTTTCGACATCGTAGACAAAAATCTTGCCGTCACCGATATGCCCTGTATACAGTACCTTCTTGGCTGTTTCGATAACATCCCGTACCGGTACCTTGCTGACAACAATATCCACCTGAACCTTTGGCAGCAGATTCGTCTCTACCGCAACACCACGGTAGTATTCCGGCTTGCCTTTCTGCTGGCCATATCCCATCACGTGGGATACTGTCATACCGGTGATTCCGATCCGGCTCATTGCTTCTTTCAGAACATACAGCCGCTCTTCCTTGAAGATGATCTCTATCTTCGTGAACTTCGGAGTTCCCGACTCAAAAGAGGGAACTTTTTTCACAGGGATCGCTTCCGCTGCCGGAGTCGTACCCGTGACGGCAACAATATCCTCCACCGGTCCGAAATCCGCGTACTTCTCGACAGCCGGAGCGAAGTCCGCGTATGCGCTCGGCAAGCCATGTTCCGTACTGTCAAGGCCTTTCAGCTCTTCTTCCGGCTGTACCCGGAGCCCATGAACCTTCTGAATCAGCCAGAAGAACAAAGACATGATCAGCGCAGCATATACCGCGACGCTGACAAATCCGAGGAGCTGAATTCCTGTCTGATGAAGCTTTCCGGTATACAGAAGTCCCTCTAAACCTGCCGGAGCATCGGGATTCGCGAGCAGACCAACTGCGATAGTACCCCAGATTCCGTTTGCCATATGAACTCCGACAGCGCCAACCGGATCATCAATATGCAGCTTCAGATCCAATCCTTCGACGACTACTACAACGATGATTCCGGATACCACTCCGACAACAGCCGCGCCAACGGCGTCAAAAGCGTCACAACCGGCCGTTACGCCGACCAGACCGGCAAGGGAAGCATTCAGACACATGGAAACATCCGGTTTACCGTTTCGAATCCAGGTAAAGAGCATCGTGGTGACCGTCGCGACGGATGGGGCAATTGTCGTTGTCAGGAAGATCGAAGACAGCTCCGTCACGCTTGTCGCGGCAGCTCCGTTAAATCCGTACCAGCCAAGCCAAAGGATAAATACTCCTAAAGCCCCGAGCGGAATGGAATGTCCCGGTATCGCATTGACCTTGATAACCTTTCCTTCCTTATCCTTCACATACTTTCCGATGCGCGGTCCCAGGAAGATCGCTCCGACAAGCGCCGCAATACCGCCCACCATATGGATCGCACAGGATCCGGCATAGTCATGGAATCCCATTCCCGCAAGCCATCCGCCGCCCCAGATCCAATGTGCTTCGATCGGATAGACGATCAGCGAGATGACCGCCGAATAGATACAATACGCGGAGAACTTGGTCCTCTCCGCCATCGCACCGGAAACGATCGTTGCTGTTGTAGCGCAGAATACCAGATTAAACACGAATACGGACGCACCTGTGAATCCGCCGTCACCGGGACTTGAGATAAAAGCCTTGAAGTTCGCGAACAGATCCATATTCGGTATTCCGATAAGTCCGAATAACGTATCTTCGCCCATCATCAGACTGTACCCCAACAAAGAGAAAACGATCGTCCCAATACAGAAATCCATCAGATTCTTCATGATGATATTGCCGGCGTTTTTCGCTCTTGTAAAACCAGTCTCCACCATCGCGAATCCTGCCTGCATCCAGAATACCAAAGCAGCTCCTATCAGATACCAAAATTCAACTGTCATTATGTAATCTCCTCTTTTCTTTCCATTCTCAATTCTGCCCGGCTCTCTTTTTATCTTACACTGAACAGAATATCGCCATATGACGGATACGGCCAGTAAGACTTAGCCGTCATGGTTTCCGCCTGATCGACGAGTACGCGAAGCTCGCTCATTTTCGGCAAAAGCTTGTCTCGAATCGCATAGCCAAGCTCGATCGTATCTCCGATATTCCGAAGATCCTCTTCCGTATCTTCGAGCTGCACCGTTTTTGACATAATCGCGTCGTTCAGAGAGGAGAGCTTCGTCAGAACCGTACTCTCATATCCGCACGCGACATCGTTCTTCACGCCTTTCTTAAGATGAATCGTATTGGCAAGCGTCGCTGTATAAGCAGATACCGCCGGGGCGATCTCTTCCTTTACCATGCTGATCATGGTATTTGCCTCGATCTGAACGGCCTTATTGTAATTATCCAGCATGATCTCGCAGCGGGATTCCAGCTCCGCTCTCGTAAAGACACCCTCTCCGATCAGCATGTCCGCGTTCTTCTGATCCAGCAGATGCGGCATGCAGTCCGGTGTCGTCCGATAGTTGAGCAGTCCGCGTTCTTCCGTGGCTTCCCGGATCCAGTCATCGTCATAACCGTTGCCATTGAAGATAATACGCTTATGATCCTTGATCGTTTTACGGATCATTTCATGCAGAGCTGTCTCAAAATCTTCAACACCTTCGAGTCTGTCCGCATAGATTCTTAAGGTATCGGCAACGGCACTGTTCAGCATAATGTTGGCACACGCGATGCTGTTGGAAGATCCCAGCATACGGAATTCAAACTTATTACCGGTAAAAGCGAACGGAGAAGTCCGGTTGCGGTCCGTTGTATCCCGATTGAACTTGGGCAGTACATCCACGCCGAGCTTCATCTGGGTTTTCTCGACACCGGCATAAGGCGTATCTGTTTCAATTGCTTCCAGAACAGCGTTCAGCTCATCTCCGATAAACATGGAGATGACAGCCGGAGGCGCTTCGTTCGCGCCAAGACGGTGGTCATTACCGGCTGTCGCGACGGAGATGCGCAGCAGATCCTGATAATCATCCACAGCTTTAATGACGGCGCAGAGGAAAAGCAAGAACTGTGCGTTTTCATAAGGCGTATCTCCGGGCGAGAGCAGGTTCTGCCCGGCATCGGTAGCAATCGACCAGTTATTATGTTTGCCGCTTCCGTTTACTCCCGCAAACGGTTTCTCATGGAGCAGGCAGACAAGCCCGTGTTTCGAAGCGACCTTCTGCATGATCTCCATTGTCAGCTGGTTATTGTCTGTGGCAACGTTCGTCGTGGTATAGATCGGTGCGAGCTCATGCTGCGCCGGGGCCACCTCATTGTGTTCCGTTTTTGCCATAATGCCCAGCTTCCAGAGCTCAGTGTTGAGATCCTCCATATAAGCCGCTACGCGCGGTTTAAGGGCTCCGAAATAGTGATCATCCATCTCCTGGCCCTTAGGCGGTTTGCTGCCGAAGAGCGTTCTGCCTGTATAACGCAGATCCGGTCGCCTGTCATACATTTCTTTTGTGATCAGGAAGTATTCCTGTTCCGGTCCAACAGAAGAACGGACGTATTTCGCGGTATCGTTGCCGAAAAGCCGCAGGATCCGCAGCGCCTGTTTATTCAGGGCTTCCATCGAACGAAGAAGCGGGGTCTTCTTATCCAGAGCTTCTCCGCCGTAAGAACAAAAGGCCGTCGGAATGCACAAAGTATTGCCTTTCACAAACGCGTAAGAAGTCGGATCCCAGGCTGTGTATCCTCTCGCCTCGAATGTCGCGCGCAATCCGCCGCTTGGGAAAGACGACGCGTCCGGTTCTCCTTTGATCAGTTCTTTTCCGCTGAATTCCATAATGACGCTGCCATCCGGTGAAGGAGAGATAAAACTGTCATGCTTCTCAGCCGTAATCCCGGTCAGCGGCTGGAACCAATGTGTAAAATGCGTAGCTCCCCGCTCGACCGCCCAGTCCTTCATTGCTTCTGCTACCGCATTGGCAACGGTAATATCCAATTCTCTTCCTTCATCAATCGTTTTACGAAGCGAAGCGTAGACATCAGCAGAAAGCCTTGCTCTCATTACACGATCATCAAATACCATACTTCCGAAATAATCCGATACTGTATTCATGTTCTCTTCTCCTCTCCTGTCCTAGATAAACAAAGACAAAGGCGCCTCTTGTGGTGATTCACAAAAGACGCCTTTGCCTTCATGCGGTGCATTATACTCTGGGGAAATCCGTCTGTCAATACTTTTTGCAGGAAAATTTTTAAAACTTGCAGATTTTTTAAAATATTCTGATAATTTAGCCGATAAGCATTGACAATCTGCAATTTACAATATATAATACCTGCAAATGAGCAAAGGCGTTCATTTATGTGCGGGGATACTGTACATCGTGAAGCGCCTTTGCTTTTTTCTTTTCAGAATGCGTTTAGAAAGGAAGAACACCATGAGGAGAGAAGGTCAGATCCGTATTCCTTCCGGATGCGCGATCGCTGCGGTAATATCCAAAGACGGGAACAAAATGACGGGTGAAAAGATCATCGCGTCCATGAAACCGATGCACGACCGGTCCAACGGCCTGGGAGGCGGTTTCGCGGGATATGGGATCTATCCGGAATACAAGGATTTCTATGCACTGCATCTGTTCTTTGACAGCCGTGCAGTCCGCAAGGAATGTGAAGCTTTCTTAAAGGAATACTTTGAAATCGTACGTTCCGAGATCATTCCGACCCGCAAAATACCGGCGATCACGGACGAACCTATCATCTGGCGGTATTTTGTCGCTCCGCTCCACTCTATGCTGACGAATCTTCAGCTCGATGAGGCAGAGCTTGTCGCGCAGACCGTCATGAAGATCAATACCGGGATGGATGGAGCCTATGTGTTTTCCAGTGGGAAAAACATGGGAACTTTCAAAGCCGTCGGTTTCCCGGAGGACGTCGGCGTTTTCTACCGTTTGGACGAATACGAGGGCTATTCCTGGACCGCTCACGGCCGATATCCGACCAATACGCCCGGATGGTGGGGAGGCGCGCATCCTTTCACTTTGCTCGACTATTCCGTTGTCCACAACGGAGAAATCTCTTCTTACGATGCAAACCGGCGTTTCATCGAAATGTTTGGTTATAAATGCACCCTCCAGACAGATACAGAAGTCATTACCTATATTATGGATTATCTTGTCCGCCGGCAGGGCCTGACACTTACGGAAGCGGCAAACGTCGTCGCGGCGCCTTTCTGGAGCACAATCGAACGATCTCCGGACCCTGAATACCGGGCTCGCTGTGCTTATCTTCGGACTGTTTTCCCCAGTCTGCTGATAACAGGTCCTTTTTCCATCGTTCTTGGGTTTACAGGCGGCATCATGGCCTTGAATGACCGTCTGAAGCTGCGTTCCATGGTCGCCGGAGAGAAAGATGACCGTGTTTATATCGCCAGTGAAGAAGCCGCGATCCGCGTGATGGAGCCGGATGCGGAACGTATCTGGGCCCCGGCCGGCGGAGAACCCGTGATCGTACATGTAAAGGAAGGTGCTTATTGATGAGTATCGACTATTCCTATCCCGAATTCGAAGTTGTCCGCAACGAGTCCCGCTGTATTGCCTGTCGTGTATGTGAAAGGCAATGTGCGAACGAGGTTCATGCGTTCAGTCCGGAGCGCGGAATCATGATCAGCGACGAATCCAAATGCGTGAACTGTCAGCGATGTGTATCCCTGTGTCCAACACATGCGTTGAGAATCGTAAAAAGCAATTGTACGCTTCGTGAAAACGCGAACTGGCCAAACGATCTGATCCGGGAAGTCTATAAACAGGCTTCGAGCGGCGGTGTCCTGCTGTCCTCCATGGGAAACCCCAAACCGCTGCCCGTCTACTGGGACAGGATTCTGATCAACGCCTCGCAGGTAACCAATCCTCCGATCGATCCGCTGCGGGAGCCGATGGAGACCCGTGTAACATTAGGAAAGAAGCCGGACCGGATCCGGAGAGGCACAGACGGCGGGATTATAAAAGATCTTTCTCCACAGATTCAGCTTTCCATGCCGGTCATGTTTTCCGCTATGAGTTACGGGTCCATCAGCTATAACGCTCATGCTTCGCTTGCACAGGCCGCGACCGAGCTTGGAATTGTCTACAATACCGGAGAAGGCGGTCTGCATGAAGATTTCTACAAATATGGCCCTAATACTGTTGTGCAGGTCGCAAGCGGACGGTTCGGCGTCCATGAAGATTATCTGGAGGCAGGCGCGGCAATCGAGATCAAGATGGGCCAGGGAGCAAAGCCCGGCATTGGAGGTCATCTTCCCGGGGCAAAAATTGTCGGAGATGTCTCGCGGACACGCATGATTCCGGAAGGCTCCGACGCGATCTCTCCCGCTCCGCATCATGATATTTACTCCATAGAAGACCTGCGGCAGCTTGTCTATTCCTTAAAAGAAGCGACACAATACCGCAAGCCCGTTATTGTTAAGGTTGCAGCGGTCCACAACATCGCCGCTATCGCAAGTGGTATCGCGCGAAGCGGCGCGGACATTATCGCGATCGACGGTTTCCGCGGCGGTACTGGCGCGGCTCCGACCCGTATCCGAGATAATGTAGGAATTCCTATCGAACTTGCTCTGGCAGCTGTAGATCAGCGCCTTCGTGACGAAGGCATCCGCAACAATGTCTCCCTGATCGCCGGCGGGTCCATCCGGAGCGCTGCTGATGTTGTAAAGGCTGTCGCGCTCGGAGCAGATGCCTGCTATATCGCGACCGCCGCTCTGCTCGCTCTTGGATGTCATCTCTGCCGGACCTGTCAGACCGGCCGCTGCAACTGGGGCATCGCCACACAACGGCCTGATCTTGTCAAAAGGCTTAATCCTGAAATCGGTTCCAGGAGACTCGTCAACCTGATGACTGCATGGCGGCATGAGATCATGGAGCTTCTCGGCGGAATGGGCATCAACTCTATCGAAGCTCTTCGCGGCAACCGTCTCATGCTGCGCGGTGTCGGTCTGAATCAAAAAGAACTGGAGATCCTGGGGATCTCTCACGCGGGGGAATAAATAATGAAGCGAGTTTATGTCAATGAAGAATGGTGTCTCGGATGCCATCTGTGCGAATATAACTGTGCCTTCGCCAATTCCGGACTTTCCGATATGGTTCTGGCACTTAAAGGCAAACCGATCTTTCCCAGGATACATATCGAATCCGGAGACAAAATCACCTATGCGGTGTCCTGCAGGCACTGCGAAGACCCGATCTGCGTCAAAAGCTGCATCGCCGGAGCGCTTTCCCGGGAGGACGGCGTAATCCGTATAAACCGCGACAAGTGTGTTGGCTGTTTCACCTGCATACTTGTCTGCCCTTATGGGGCCCTCTCGCCTGATGAAAACAATGTCATGCAGAAATGCGAGCTTTGCCTTCAGAACGCGGTCGGCGAGCCGGCCTGTGTAAAAGGCTGCCCAAACCACGCGATCGTGTATGAAGAAAGAGAGGCATATACATGAAAGAATATGTGATTATCGGCAATGGAGTGGCCGCGGCCGCCTGTATTGAAGGAATCCGCAGAATCGATTCCGAGAATCCCATTACCGTTGTTTCTGCCGAAAAACATGCCGTATACTGCCGACCTTTGATCTCTTATTATCTGCAGGGAAAGACGGATCCTGTTCGTATGCACTACCGCGATGATGATTTCTATGCCCGCATGGGCTGCCGCGTTCTCTACGGCCGTACCGCGGTTCAGATTCATCGCGACCGGCACGAGGTAGAGCTGGACGATCACCGGTTTCTTCCCTTTACTTCCCTGTGCATCGCGACCGGATCCTCTCCGTTTGTTCCCTCCTTTGAAGGGTTGGATCAGGTATCGTCCCAATACAGTTTCATGACTCTGGATGACGCGTTTGCGCTGGAAAAAGCCCTTTTGCCTTCCGCCCGTGTTCTGATCATTGGGGCCGGTCTGATCGGCCTTAAGTGCGCGGAAGGCATTCTGCACCGTGTCGGACACGTAACGGTCTGTGATCTTGCAGACAGAGTTCTTTCGAGCATTCTGGATCAGGATTGCGCCGCGCTGGTCCAAAGGCATCTGGAAGAATCCGGCATGGAATTCCTGCTGCAGGACAGCGCTGTATCTTTTGAAAGCAATCTGGCTCATATGAAAAGCGGCAGGACCGTTCCTTTTGACGTTCTTGTCCTGGCTGTCGGCGTAAGAGCCAACACATCCCTGATGAAGGAGGCTGGCGGCGGCACGAACCGAGGTATTCTGGTCGATACGCGAATGCAGACCTCTTTGGCTGACATCTACGCTGCCGGAGACTGTACGGAAGGATATGATCTCTCCTCCGGTCAAAAGAGAGTCCTCGCGATTCTGCCGAACGCTGTCATGCAGGGGCTTACCGCAGGTGTCAACATGGCAGGCGGCCATATGGAATTCGACAGCGGTATCCCCATGAATTCAATCGGCTTCTTTGGTATGCATATCATGTCGGCCGGAATCTATGAAGGAGAAATGTACGAAGAAAAGACGGATACATCCTTGAAGAGGCTGTTTATCCAGAATGACCGTCTGAAGGGATTTATTCTTGTCGGACGGGAGGAACGCGCCGGGATCTATACTTCTCTGATCCGCGACAGAGTCCCCTTGTCTTCTCTGGATTTTGAAAACATGAAAAAAGTTGCGTCTACGACTGCATTTTCTTTGGAAATGCGTAGAAAAATATTCGGAGGTGTGGTATGATTATACAGGCTGCCGGTTTAGATCATCAGGCTCTGAATGCCGCTCTTCGGCAAAGCGTCGAAGACTGCCGTATCGAGGACTGCTGCGGACAACGCTTTATCGCCGCGGGTATGAAGGATAAAGACATCACGATCACAGGAATTCCCGGAAATGCGCTTGGCGCCTATCTGAACGGAGCTTCGCTGACTGTCTGCTCCAACGCGCAGGACGCGGTCGGTGATACGATGAACGATGGCCGGATTGTGATTCACGGGAACGTCGGAGACGCAGCGGGATATGCCATGCGCGGCGGCAGGATCTATGTTAAGGGCAATGCCGGATACCGTGCCGGTATTCATATGAAAGCGTATAAAGATAAGGTTCCCGTAATGGTGATCGGCGGACATACCGGCAGTTTTCTTGGCGAATACCAGGCCGGAGGCATTATTATCGTTCTGAATCTGAATACGCCGCAGGAACGGATCGTCAGCAATTTCCCCTGCACCGGTATGCATGGCGGGAAGATGTTCCTTCGATCGGAATGCAGAGACATCCTGTTCCCCGATCAGGTAACTGCCCGCCCGGCCAATGCGGAGGATCTGGAAGAGCTTAGACCGTATGTTACAGAGTTCTGCGCCTTGTTCGATTATGAAGCGGAGGCTGTTCTTGCAGGGCCTTATACGGTTGTTGTACCGGACAGCAATAATCCTTATCACCAGATGTATGTGGCAAATTAATACAAGGAGACCAGTATGAATTATACAAAAGATGAAGTTATGCAGTATGTGTACGAAGAAGATGTCAAATTCATCCGTTTGACCTTCTGCGATGTGTATGGCCGTCAGAAGAATATCTCCATCATGCCGGACGAGCTGGAGCGCGCCTTCACGTATGGTATCGCGTTCGACGCTTCCGCAATAGACGGATTCGGCGACGTAGCCTCAAGTGATCTGCTGCTTCATCCTGAGCCCGGGACGCTTGTACCTCTTCCCTGGCGGCCGGAGCACGGCCGTGTCGTACAGATGTTTTCTACGATCACGCATCCGGACGGTACGCCTTTTGCCTGTGATACGCGCAGTCTCCTGATCTCCGCCGTTGAGAAAGCGAAAGCAGCCGGATATGAATTCACCTTCGGCGCGGAGCAGGAATTCTATCTGTTCCTTCTGGACGAAAACGGACAGCCGACCCGTATTCCCTGCGATACAGCCGGGTATATGGATATCGCGCCGGATGATCATGGTGAAAACCTCCGTCGGGAGGTATGTCTGACCCTGGAGAAGATGGGAATCCATCCGGAAAGCTCTCACCACGAAGAGGGTCCCGGCCAGAACGAAATCGATTTCCGTTATTCGGATGCTGTTACAAGCGCTGACAACGCTCTGACCTTCCGACGCGTTGTAAAAACGATCGCTCATCTGAGCGGATTGGCCGCTGATTTTACTCCTAAGCCGCTTGCGGACAAGCCCGGAAACGGTTTCCACATGAATCTGTCTTTGCGGAATCCTTTTGACGAGAAGATTCTGTCTCAGGCCATCGCGGGAATCCTTGCGAGTATCCGCTCCATGACCCTGTTTCTGAATCCGATCGCGGCTTCCTACCTCCGCCTTGGCAATCACAAAGCACCCGGGTATGTTTCCTGGTCAGCCGAAAACCGTTCCCAGTTGATCCGTATTCCTGCGGCCTCCGGTGAATTCCGACGCGCAGAGCTTCGTTCTCCGGATCCCTGTGCTAACCCGTATCTTGCCTTTACGCTGCTGATCCATGCAGCTTTATACGGCATCGAAAACCGGCTGACTCTGCCGGATCCTGTTAATCTGAATCTTTATACAGCTGATCCACAGCTGCTCTCGTCGCTTGTCCGTCTTCCCGGGAATCTGCCCGAGGCACAGAAGGCTGCTTCGTCCAGTGACTTTATCAGAAGATGTATCCCCGGAGAGATTCTGGCTGCTTACTGTAAGCATTGATCCGTAAACGAGATAGCGAAAGGATTCTCATATGAGTCTGCAAATAAGGACCTATAGCGTTATGGTCGTCTCCGCGGCAGACAGATTGAATACGGCCTTAACCGGTTTTCTGCCGGAATCCCGTTACCGGCCCGTTCGATATGTCTCCAATGTCGGAACGGCGCGAAGGATCAGCGAAGAGCAAACCTTTGACTACGTTTTGATCAATTCTCCTCTTCCCGACGATACCGGCATACGGTTCGCGATTGATACGGCAGCCAACCGTAATACTGTCGTATTGCTGATGGTGCGCTCCGAGTATTATGCGGAACTATACGATCATGTTGTTAATCACGGAGTATTCGTACTAACAAAACCGTTATCCCGCACCGCTTTTCAACAGGCGCTGGATTGGATGGCAAGCGCCAGAGAACGACTCCGCAAACTGGAGACCCGTACCGTTTCCATAGAGGAAAAGATGGCTGAAATCCGTTTGGTCAACCGGGCAAAATGGCTTCTCATCGCCAACCGGCACCTGGATGAACCACAAGCACATCGTTATATAGAAAAACAGGCTATGGACCGTTGTATGTCCCGACGCGAGATAGCCGAAGAAATCCTGTCTATGTATAATTAAAAACCGCAGAGGATGTAGCGGATCTGACCGCATACGTCATCTGCGTTTTTTTATTGCTTCCGCAGCCTTCCATATAAATAAGTATATTTAAAAGCGGCATAACCGATTGCAGCACGGCAATGTCGCTTTGTTTGATATAGTTTAAAACGTTTTACATATGTGTATTATTTATCGGCATACATATACTAAATATGTTAGAATATTGTTTAACATTTGACAATCAAGGGATAAAAGGCCTCAATTTGGGACAAGCAATCTTTTGATTAACAGACATAATATAGGATAATAAAGAGAGAAAGGAGGCAACTATATGCGCATTGCATTAATTGACAGCATTGAGAACGAGTGTAAACAATTTGATCTGTTTATTCAAAAAGCGTTAACAGAGTTTCATGACACCTCTGAAATCCATGTATTCTCTGATGGAGCCTCCTTTTTGAAAGAACATCGCAAGGAACCTTTCCATCTGATTTGTGTCGCTATGAAGCTGTCCGATATGACAGGTCCTGACCTGATCCGTAAAGCCCGAGAGCTTACACCGATCATAATTCCGGTTCTGCTGGCTTCGCCGGACGACAAATGGGCCGAGGCCTTTTCTGTCCACGCTTTTGATTATCTGGTCAAGCCCTTCTACTATAAACAGGTCCATCGTCTTTTTTATGATCTATTTGATCTCTTCCGGCAGCGGGAACCGCATCTGGATTTCCGAATTGGAGGTAAAATGTATCATTTTCTGTATAACGACATTCGCTATATTATGTCGGATTCTAATTACTGCACGATCATGACTACATCTTTCTACCGTGTACGCACAACCTTCCAATCGACTCTGGAGAAGCTTAAAGATCCGCGTTTTCTCCTGATCAACCGCGGTATCATCATCAACATGGATCATGTGACCGGCATAGACTATCAGACGATTATACTGGATTCTTCCTATTCCTTCCCTCTGAACCGAAGAAGAGCAACCGAACTGCAGCAGGCGTACATTGACTATCAGTTCCGTATCCATTCGTGTTTCTCAGGTCCGCAGAGCAGCTGAGACAACTAATCGAAAGAGTTAAAAAAGCTCCCTTGCCTAAGCAAGAGAGCTTTAATCATGCGTGCAGCAGGATTCGAACCCGCGGCCTTCTGGTCCGTAGCCAGACGCTCTATCCAGCTGAGCTATGCGCGCACAAAAGCGGGTGATGAGAATCGAACTCACCTGGCCAGCTTGGAAGGCTGGTGTTCTACCAATGAACTACACCCGCAAAAATTGCGGAGTGCCCAGAACCGGAATCGAACCAGTGACACGTGGATTTTCAGTCCACTGCTCTACCATCTGAGCTATCTGGGCTTATATAATACTGAGATGCCGGAGACCGGGATCGAACCGGTACGGATTGTTAGATCCGCAGGATTTTAAGTCCTGTGCGTCTGCCAGTTTCGCCACTCCGGCGGGCTGCCAGTATGCGGATGAAGGGACTCGAACCCCCACGCCGGTAAGCGTCAGAACCTAAATCTGATGCGTCTGCCAATTCCGCCACATCCGCGGAGATCGATAAGACGAACCGCGTTCTCAGCGACGGACATAATCATACCACACACTGACAGTAAAGTCAACTCTTTTTTGAAAATTTTCAAAAAGCAATTTTAAGAGCATGCTCAAAGAGCAATTCCAACGTGCGATCCAAGGGTGGGATTTATACCCCGTATTGCTGCCGGTAAGCCAGCATGCTGTCCAGATACTCCGCGCCGGGAATCAGATCACGCTTCAGACAGTCGATGATATCTTCAATCGTTACGATCGGATAGACCTTTAATCCGAAATCCCGATAGACTTCCTGCACAGCGGAAAGTGTCCCCTGTCCGCGTTCTCTGCGGTCTACAGAAATGACCATACCGGCCAGATTCACATCAGCCGCTGCCTGCAGGACAGGCATCGTCTCCCGTACAGCCGCGCCACTTGTAATGACGTCTTCCGTGATCACGACGCGGTCTCCGTCCTTCAGCTGATAGCCGACGATAACACCCTTCTCGCCATGATCCTTGGCTTCCTTGCGGTTAAAGGAATAGGCTACGTCCCTGTCGTATTTACGCGCCAGTGCGGACGCCGCCGAGATACACAGCGGAATCCCTTTGTAGGCCGGTCCGTAAATCACCTGCGGATCCAGATGATTGTCCTCTATACAGTCCGCATAGAACTCGCCGAGCTTTGCGATCTGTTTACCGGTCTTATAATTGCCCGTATTGATAAAATATGGTGCTTTGCGTCCGCTTTTCAGCGTAAACTCGCCAAAAGTCAGCACTCCCGAATCACACATGAACTGAATGAATTCCTGTTTATAATCCATCTCTGCAGCTCCTCTCCTTTTTGGTTATTATATCCTTTCCCGAAGCAAAAGTCAAAACCTTATCCGGCAGATAGTACAAACTCTTTGGCATAAAATATTTGAAAATGTTCTTCTTTTGTGTTATATTCTCTATATATCAGCGAAAGGAACATCAACAAATGGCTAAAACCGGTACAAAGAATATCAATTTTGTAGAAGGACCGATTCTCT
Organism: uncultured Eubacteriales bacterium; assembly: GCA_902782895.1. Taxonomy (GTDB): domain Bacteria; phylum Bacillota; class Clostridia; order Lachnospirales; family Bianqueaceae; genus RUG12817. Next base: position 1,309 of record CACZPA010000090.1, on the reverse strand, counting down.
CGAAGATCCTGCTGTTCTGTCTTCCGATCTTTATCGGTTCTGTTTTCCAGACATTCTACAATCTCGTGGACTCCATCATCGTCGGCAACTATGTCAGTGCCGACGCGCTTGCGGCTGTCGGCACCACTGCTCCTGTTTCCAATCTGCTTGTCGGCATGATGACAGGCTTCTCGACAGGTGCCTCCATTGTCGCCGCTCAGCTCCTCGGAGCCAATCAGAAAGAAAAACTGAAGCCGGCGATCTCTACGACACTGTATTTCATGGCTGTCACGTCCGTGATTCTGATGGTCATCGGACTCATCCTGTCTTCCTATATTATGCACTGGGTCAATGTCCCGGATAATATCTATGAAGACACCCGCACTTATTTCCGTATTTACATCCTGGGTCTGCTCTTCATGGCCCTGTATAATTTCTTCGCGGCCTTCCTGCGCGCGCTCGGTGATTCTACGACACCGCTGATCTTCCTGATTATTTCCAGTCTGCTGAATGTCGTAGGAGATCTTTTCTTTGTTCTGGTTCTGCAGATGGGTGTTGCCGGCGTTGCATGGGCGACCGTAATCGCGCAGGGAATCTCCGCACTGCTTTGCCTTCTTTATGTGCGCCGTAAGATCCCGTACTTCCAGTTCAAGAAGCACGAATTTGTCTTTGACCGTGTGCTTTTTGGCAATATTATGCGTCTTGGCCTTCCGTCCGGTATTCAGGCATCCGTAACCGGTCTTGGATTTGTCGTTGTGCAGGGACTGATCAACAGCTATGGATCGGTCTGCATCGCTGCTTACACGGCCGCGAGCAAAATGGAACAGATCGCGAATATCATCATGATGAGCGTATCGCAGGGATTCGCGATCTATGTCGGGCAGAATGTCGGCGCGGCGAATTATCCGCGTGTTAAATCCGGACTGCGTCAGGTACTGCTCTTCGGCACGGTCATCAGTCTTACCATGTCGGCCGTTATCTTTTTCTTCGGGCCGTCTCTGATGCGTCTCTTTGTAAAAGCCTCCGAGATTGAAGTCATCAATGTCGGCGCGGATTTTATGAAGCTATGGGCTCCGCTTGTCATTCTGCACGCCCTGCAGGAATGCGTCGTCGCGACACTGCGCGGCGCGGGCGATTCCATCTATTCCATGATCGCGATGTTCTTCGATCTGATCATCCGGATGGTGATGGCATACGTCTTTGCCCTTGCTTTCGGCCTGGGCTTCATGGGAATCGCGTATTCCCTGCCCTGCGGATGGTTCGCGAGCCTCGCCGTTGCTCTGATCCGCTATTTTACCGGAGCATGGAAGAAGAAAGCCATCGTTTAATT